>CALMOI010000423.1 GCA_937871735.1 uncultured Comamonadaceae bacterium | reverse complement strand
GGGATGCGGTGGAGCTGCCCAGCCAGTTCATGGAAAACTTCTGCTGGGAATGGGACGTGCTCAAGCACATGACCGCCCACATCGAAACCGGCGAGCCGCTGCCGCGCCATCTGTTCGACAAAATGACCGCCGCCAAGAACTACCAAAGCGGCATGCAGACCCTGCGCCAAATCGAGTTCGCCCTGTTCGACATGCTGCTGCACACCGAACACGACCCGCAGCAAGACTTCATGCCGCTGCTGGGCTTGGTGCGCGCCGAAGTCGCCGTGCTGCAAGCCCCGGCCTTCAGCCGCAGCGCGCACACCTTCAGCCACATCTTTGCTGGCGGCTATGCGGCGGGCTACTACAGCTACAAGTGGGCCGAAGTGCTGAGCGCCGACGCCTACGCCGCTTTTGAAGAATCCGCCAGCGCCGATGGCACGCCCAGCATTGAAACCGGACGCAAATACCGTCAGGAAATTCTGGAAGCGGGCGGCAGCCGTCCGGCGATGGAATCGTTCAAAGCCTTCCGAGGCCGTGAACCCAGCTTGGATGCGCTGCTGCGCCACCAAGGCATGGCCGCCTGAGTCTTTTTTGCCTGGAGCTCTTGATGAAAACGAACACCTTGCCCCTTCTGGTCGCTGCCCTGCTGCTTGCACTGAGCACCAGCGCTGCACAAGCCCAAGCCGTGTACCGCGTCGTCGGAGCCAACGGCAAAGTGACGTACACCGACACGCCGCCGCCCACGGGCGCGGCGTCGATGGGCACGGGAGCGAGTGCGGGCAGCAGCGTTCCCGGCTCGCAAACCCTGCCCTATGAGTTGCAGCAGGTGGTCAACCGCTATCCGGTGACGCTCTACAGCGGCAATGGTTGCGATGCTTGCGATGCGGGGCGCGCCATGCTGCGCTCACGCGGCATCCCCTTCACAGAAAAGACCGTCAACAGCAATGACGACATCAAGGCATTCCAGCAGTTGAGCAGCGTCAGCACCTTGCCGCTGTTGACCATTGGCAGCCAGCATGTGAAGGGCTTTTCCAGCACCGAGTGGGGCCAGTTTTTAGATGCTGCGGGCTATCCCAAAACCTCGCAGTTGCCCGGCAGCTACCGCGCCACGCCCGCCCTGCCCTTGGTGATTGCGCGGCCCGCTGAAAAACCCGCTGAAACCGCCTCCAGCCCGGCGACGCCCAGCTCGCGCACCCGTCCCAGTTCCAGTAAATCAACCACCAACCCGAACGGCATTCAGTTTTAAGCGTTCAGACGGGTTGCCGCTGGTTCCAGCCAGCGGTACAGCGTTGCGCGGCCTATGCCCAGCAAGCGGGCCGCTTCGGTCATGTTGCCGTGGGTCTGCGCCAAGGTTTGCTGAATGGCGGCCTGCCGCTGTGCGGGCAAGAGCTTGATCGCCGAAGCACGCCGCCGAGGGGCAATTTCAGCCACGGCGGTGCTCATCACTTGCCCAGAGCCAGCAGTGCGTGGCATGGCTTCGGCGGCCTCGTCCAACTGAAAATCTTCCCAGCGCCACAGCGCACCGGGTTCGGCTAGGGCTTGGGCCAGCCGCAAGGTGTGACGCAACTGGCGCACGTTGCCCGGCCAAGGCTGCTGACGCAATCGCAGGCGCAGCGGTGCGGGCAGCTGCGCGGGGTCAACCTGCATGTCTAGCAACAGCGCGTGCAGCAGCGCATCAAAGTCCGCCCGCTCGCGCAGCGGCGGCAGTGACAGCAAACAGCCGCGCAGGCGGTGGTACAGATCCGCACGGAAGCTGCCTTGCGCCACCAACGCAGGCAAGTCGCGGTGCGTGGCGCAGAGGATGCGCACATCCACCGGACGCGGGCGGGTTTCGCCCAAACGGGTGACTTCGCTGCGATCGAGCAGGCGCAGCAGCGCGACTTGGATGTCTAGCGGCATGTCACCGATTTCGTCGAGCAGCAGCGTGCCGCCGTGGGCCGCTTCCACATGCCCAGCTTGACCGCCGCGCCGCGCTCCGGTGAACGCCCCTTCGGCGTGACCAAACAACTCCGAGGCCATGAGCTGCGCTGACAGCGCCGCGCAGTTCAGCGCCACAAACGGCCCGTGGCGACGGCTGCTGCGCTGATGCAGCCAGCGGGCCGCGTGCTCTTTGCCGGTGCCGGTCTCGCCCTGAATCAGCAGCGGCAGTCCAGCCTCGCAGGCACGCAAGGCGGTGCGCAGGCGCTGCTGCTGCGCTGGGTCGGTGTCTGGCTCTGTTGCGGGCATGGCCGCTGTGGCGGGGGGCGAGGCCGGAGTTTCATGCAGGGCGGGATGTGTCGGCAATTTGTCGGCCACGCTGGCGCGTCCGCCCAATTCAGCGCGCAGGCGCACGCCGCCGTGCAGGCGCAAGTCCAAGGGGCCGCCACCGCGCCGCACCCGAGTCAGCAGCGGGGTGAAGCGGTCTTCAAACAGGTCGCAAAAATGCAGCTCGCGCGTACTGGGCGCGCTGGGCAGGTCAAACAGTTCGCAGGCTTGGCGGTTGGCTGCCAGCAAACCGCCATCTTGCGCAAAGGCCAAATAGGCCGCGCCGCCGGGTTGCACGCCGTGCAGCGCCAATTGCACCGGGGCTTGCAAGGTCGTCCACAAAGCTTGTTCGATGCGGCGGGCGCATTGCTGGGTCAAGGTGAGCGCACCTGGCACATGGCCGGGCCGCTCACGCGAGGCATCAACCGCCGCAATCACCTCGCCTTGCGGGCTGAAGACCGGCGCGGCGCAGCAATGAAAGCTGTGGGCGGCGGCAAAAAAGTGCTCCGCGCCCAGCACGCGGCACGGCGCTTGTTCAGCGATGGCGGTGGTCATGGCCGTCGTGCCGATGGCTTCTTCCGACAAATTCACGCCCGGACGAAACGCCGCCCGAAAAGTCTCGCCCAGCCCCGTCAGCGAGCCCGAGGTGTGCAGCACCCGGCCTTGCGCGTCAGTCAGCATGGCGACGTAGCCCGCGCTGGCCAAGGCCAGTGCCAAGGCTTCCAGATGCGGGGCAGCAGCTTGCAGCAGACGCTGATGCGGCTCCAGCAACTGCGTCAGCGCCGCCGACGAGCCCACGGGCTCAAACGCCACGCGCTCAGCCGCCGTGCGGCCCGTGCGCTGGCAACGCTGCCACGAGCGCAGCACCGCATCGGCCACCAACCCAGATGGCGCTACCCCTTGTTCAAAAAAAGCCTGCCGCGCCTGCCAAATCGGCTCAGGCATGTAGGGGCGCGACGAAAAAACGGGGTTCAAGGTAGGCATGAAAACTCCAACGCAATCCAAACGATATGAGACAGCGTCTCAACTGTCTCACTGCCTTGAGTCACTGTCTCAGTCCCTCGCGGGGCCGAACTTGAGACAACTCACGGCCTCTCAGTGTCAAGTTTTCTGGCGCTGAGGCAATGCAATTTATTGCATATCTGTCAGTATTTACCCTGGGCTTTTCCCGTAATTGGCGGGTTTTCATGCCAAAAATGCAGCCTATTGCAGATGTGGGCATGGCGTTTGCGCTGAAGTGGGTGACATCACCCCCCACAACAGCAGGAGACACCCCATGAGTGACATGAGCGATCTGACCGCCGCCACCCCACCAGTTTGGAAAGCGTGCATCTACAGCGGCGGCTGGGTTCAGCCCGCCGGTGGCAGCGCCAACATCAACGAACCCGCCACCGGGCTGAGCTTGGGCCAGATCGGCATCGCCAATGCCGACGATGTGGATCGCGCCGCCCGCCTCGCACTGCAAGCCCGCGCCACCTGGGCCGCCACCCCGTTTGACCAGCGCGCCGCCGTGCTGCGCGAAGCCGCCCGCCTGCTCAAGGAGCGCGCCGCCGAGTTCAACCACTGGAACATCCGCGAAGCTGGCTCCATCCCGCCCAAGGCGGATTGGGAATTGCACGCCACCTACGAGCAAATTTTGATGTCCGCCGCGCTGCCCATGCAGGCCAGCGGACAGTTGTTCCCGTCCAGCATGCCGGGGCGCACGAATCTGTGGCGGCGCGTGCCCATCGGCACCGTGGGCGTGATTGCGCCGTGGAACTTCCCGCTGCTGCTGGCCATGCGCTCGGTGGCACCGGCGCTGGCGCTGGGCAATGCGGTGATCCTGAAACCCGATGTGCAGACGGCAGTGATTGGCGGCGCGCTCATCGCCCAAGTGTTTGCTGATGCCGGTTTGCCCGAAGGCGTGCTGCACGTTTTGCCCGGCGGCCCCGCCACGGGGGATGCGCTGGTGCGCCACCCGGCGGTGGAGATGATCTCGTTCACTGGCTCCACGGCTGTGGGTCGCCAAATTGCCCAAACCTGCGGCGCGATGCTGAAGAAAGTCGCGCTGGAGCTGGGCGGCAACAACGCCATCGTCATCTTGGACGACGCTGATTTGGACAGCGCCAGCTCCTGCGGCGCTTGGGGTTCCTTCCTGCATCAAGGGCAAATTTGCATGCAAGCCGGGCGGCATTTGGTGCAACGCGGCGTGGCCGAGGCTTATGCCGAACGCTTGGCCGCACGCGCCCGCAACTTGGTGGCGGGCAACCCGGCGGCGCAGCCGGTGCATTTGGGGCCGCTGATCAACGCCCGCCAGTGCGACAAGGTGCAAAGCATCGTGCAAACCTCCATCGAGCAAGGCGCGCAACTGCTGGCTGGCGGCGTGCGTGATGGCTTGTTCTACAGCGCCACCGTGCTGGGCGGCGTGACGCCCAACATGCCCGCCTTCACCGATGAGATTTTTGGCCCCGTCGCGCCCATCACCGTGTTTGACACCGACGAAGAAGCCGCCGCGCTGGTCAACAGCTCGCCCTACGGCTTGTCGGCGGCGGTACACAGCGCCAGCGTGTCACGGGCGATGGCGTTGGCCAACCGGCTGCACACCGGAATGATCCACATCAACGACCAAACGGTGAACAACGAATTCCACGTGCCCTTTGGCGGCATGGGCGCATCGGGCAGCGGCGGGCGCTTTGGCGGCCCGGCCAACTTGGAAGAGTTCACCCAAAGCCAATGGATCAGCGTGCTCGATCGCGGCATTCAGTACCCCTTCTAAGACCGTTTCAGACCCTTTCGAACCGCTTGCCTTTCAACAACAACCAGGAGACTGACCCATGAACCACACCACCGCTCGTTTCTCGCTCGCCACCATCGCCGCCGCTGTGGGCTTGCTGGCCGCCGCGCCCGCTCACGCCATTGACGTTGACGCGGGCGACTACACCGCGCTGCCCGAAGGCACCAACCTTGGGCTGATCTACACCCAGCACGCCAACCGCAACAGCATGAACGCCAGCGGCAACCAAGTGCCAGGCAACAACAAGCTGTCGTCAGACATTGGCATCTTGCGCGTGATTCACTTCATGAAAATTGGCGACTACATCGTCGATCCGCAGGTGCTGCTGCCCTTCGGCCAGCTCAAGGCGGGTGGCGATTTGGCTGCGCCGCTGGGCAAGGCTTCGGGCGTGGGCGACGCGATTTTTGCCGCCACGGTGTGGACGATCAACGACCCGGCCAACAAGCGCTACCTGGGCATCACCCCGTTCTTGATCGCGCCCACCGGCAACTACAAAGCCACCGACGCGCTGAACTTGGGCGAAAACCGCTGGAAGTACGCGCTGCAAGTGGGCTACATCCAAGGCCTGAGCGACAAGATCACCATCGACTTGGCCGCTGATGTGACTGGCTACGGCAAAAACGACAACGCCAACGCCGCCGGACAAACCAAGAAGCAAGATATCAGCACCCAAGTGCAAGCCTTTGTGCGCTACGCCATCAGCCCGACGTGGGACTTGCGCGCAGGCGTGTCGAACACTCACAACGGCGCGACCAAGCTGAACGGCGTGGATCAAAACGACAGCGGCTCCATCACCAAAGTGCAGTTCGGCACGGCGGCCTTCATCAGCCCGACCACACAGCTTTTGGCGACCGTGGGCCGCGATGTGAAGGTGGACAACGGCTTCAAAGAATCGACCCGCCTGAACCTGCGCTTGCTGCAAGTGTTCTGAGCCACCCGCCGCACTTCATTGGGAACACCTCATGAGCACCACACCTCACCCTGACACCTTCATGCCTGCGCTGCGGGCGGTTCAGCAACTCAAGCGGCGCAGCTTTTTGCACGCCGGGGCCAGCGTTTTGGCGCTGGGCAGTTTGACCAGCGTGGGCGCGCTGGCGGCGGGCACGCCGGGCGGCCTGAAATTCCAAAGCGAGGCCGAAGCCGCCGTGTTCTTGCGCATCGCCCAAGTCAGCTTGCCCACCCAGGGCACCCAGCTCACGCCGTGGACGGCGGAAGGCTTGCTGGGCACGCTAGATGCCGCCCTGCTCGCGGGCATGGAGCCGCATGTGCTGGCGGGGCTCAAAGGCGGCGTGCAGTACTTCAACGAAGGGCCGCAGGCCACGCTGGGCCAGCGTTTCACCGCGTTGGACGATGCCCAAGCCGCCCGCTTTCTGGACGAATGGGCCGCCTCCGCCGTGCCGCCGCAGCGCGCCTTGGCAATGGGCTTGAAAAAGCTGGTGCAACTGTCCTACTGGGCGAACCCGGCGACTTGGCCGCCGCTGGGCTACGGCGGGCCACTCACGCGCCAACGCGGCTTCAAGCAACTGGGCAACGCCCCCATGCCGCGCTGAAACGCAGCCGCATCCTCAGACGCCAACCTATACAAATTCGAGACACACCATGAGCACAACCAAAGCCCACTCCATGCGGCTGCACCCGGCAGCGCCTGTGCCGCCGCGCGGCCTGCAAGTCACGCAAGCTTCTGACATTCCAAGCGCCCCACTGCATCTGCAAGCCGATGTGGTGGTGGTCGGCTCCGGCGCGGGCGGCGCGATTGCCGCTTACGAGCTGGCACGCGCCGGGCAGCGCGTCATCGTGCTGGAAGCCGGGCCTTACGTGCCTTCAGAAAAATTCACCGAAATGCTGGCCGTGTCGATGGGCACGCTCTATGCCGATCACGGTGGGCAAACCAACTCCCACGGCGACATCAGCATCTTGCAAGGCGCGTGCGTGGGCGGCTCCACGGTGGTGAACGCGGCGCTGTGCTTTCGCACGCCCGATTACTACCTGAAACTGTGGGCCAAGGAGTTTGGCCTGACCAACCTGACCCCAGCGGTGATGAAGCCTTATTTTGAAAAGGTGGAGCGCAACCTGCACATCAGCACTGTGACCGCGCAAGAAACCAGCGCCGGGGCCGAGCTGCTGGCCGCAGGCATGAACAAGCTGGGCTACCCGCTGGGCAAGGCACGGCGCAATGTGAAGGAATGCGTCAACTCCGGCGCGTGCTTCAGCGGCTGCGCGACGGATCGCAAGCAGTCCATGCTCGTCACCTACTTGCCTTGGGCGGTGGCACACGGTGCCCGCATTTACAGCGACACCCGCGTCACCAAAGTGCTGAGCAGCGACGGCAGTGCTACCGGCGTGCTGGCCGAAGTTTGGGAAAACGGCAAGAAGAAGGCCGACGTGCGGGTGGATGCGGCCCGCGTGGTGCTGGCGGCTGGCCCGGTGCAA
>CALMOI010000422.1 GCA_937871735.1 uncultured Comamonadaceae bacterium | reverse complement strand
GCCTTTCGCGGCCAGAGCATGGAAAGCTGCATTCGCTACATCACCAGCCGCATGTCCGCCAACGCCACCGAAGCCTTGAGCACTTGGCAAGCCGCTGCGCCCGAGCTGCCACTGGCCGAACTGCTGACCCGCCAAGTGCGCGAACAGCAATTCAGCCGCTTTCGCCAGCATTTGCAGGTGATTGCAGGCGCGCACGAATTGCTGGCAAACCTGCGCCAGCCGGTGTGCGTCGCCACCAACGGCCCGCGTGCCAAAGCCGAACTCACGCTGGGCCTGACCGGGCTGCTGCCGCACTTCATTGACGCGCACAGCGACCGGCTGTTCACCGCCTACGAAGTCGGCCACTTCAAGCCTGAGCCGGGTTTGTTCTTGCACGCGGCGCAAGCGCTGGGCGCGGCCCCGGCCCGCTGCGCGGTGGTGGAAGACAGCCTGCCCGGCGTGCTGGCCGGTTTGGCCGCAGGCATGCGCGTGTTCGCCATTGGCGGCCACGAACCGCTGCCCGCAGCCGTCGCCGCCCAAGTGCGCCATATCGCCGATCTGCACGAGTTGGACGCGCTGCTGCACGGCTAAAGCGGCTGCGTTGCCGCGCGGCTTAGGCCTAGATCAGACCTTTTCGAGGATCAACGCAATGCCCTGCCCCACGCCGATGCACATGGTGCACAGCGCGTAGCGCCCGCCCGTGGTGTGCAGGCGGTTGATGGCGGTGGTGGCCAGACGTGCGCCGGAGGCGCCCAGCGGGTGACCCAGGGCAATCGCGCCGCCCCAGGCGTTGACGCGGGCATCGTCGTCGGCCAAGCCCAGTTGGCGCAGCACGGCCAAGCCTTGGGCGGCGAAGGCTTCGTTCAGCTCGATCACGTCCAAGTCAGCCAGCGTCAGGCCGGTGAGTTGCAGCACTTTTTGCGTGGCTGGGGCCGGGCCGATACCCATGATGCGCGGGGCCACACCGGCAGTCGCCATGCCGACCACGCGGGCGCGCGGGGTCAGTCCGTTTTTGGCGGCGGTGGCTTCGTCGGCCAGCAGCAGGGCGCACGCGCCGTCGTTCACGCCGCTGGCGTTACCGGCGGTGACGCTGCCGTCGGGCTTGACCACGCCTTTGAGCTTGGCGAGCGCCTCCAAGCTGGTGGCGCGCGGGTGCTCGTCGGTGTCCACCACGAGGGCATCGCCCTTCTTTTGCGTGATGCTCACGCCGATGATCTCGCGCGCCAAGTGACCAGCCTGCTGGGCGGCAACGGCGCGCAACTGGCTGTTCAGCGCCATCTTGTCTTGATCGGCGCGGCTGATATTGAACTCCACGGCCACGTTTTCGGCAGTTTCGGGCATGGAATCGACGCCGTACTGCGCCTTCATCAGCTTGTTGATGAAGCGCCAGCCGATGGTGGTGTCGTACACCGCGTTGTTGCGGCTGAAGGCCGATTCCGCCTTGGGCATGACGAAGGGCGCGCGGCTCATGCTCTCCACGCCACCGGCAATCATCAAACCGGCTTCACCGGCCTTGATGGCGCGCGCGGCGCTGCCCACGGCGTCCAGCCCCGAGCCGCACAGGCGGTTGATGGTGCCGCCGGGCACTTCCAACGGCAGACCGGCCAACAGCCCCGACATGCGGGCCACGTTGCGGTTGTCCTCGCCCGCTTGGTTGGCGCAGCCGTAGAGCACGTCGGTCACGGCGGCCCAATCGACTTGCGGGTTGCGCGCCATCAGCGCCCGGATGGGCACCGCGCCCAAATCGTCGGCGCGCACGCCCGACAGCGCGCCGCCGTAGCGGCCAAAGGGCGTGCGAATCGCGTCGCAAATGAAAGCTTGGGTCATGAAAGGTCTCCGGGCAGAAATGAGGATTTTGTTCATATTGCGAACAAGTGTTCGTTGAATGAATTTTAAGGCATCTTGCCAAATTTCACCACCCAGCCCATCGCCGCCGAGCTGGGCGACAATCGGGGCCATGCTGATCCAACCCAGTCAAGCCGATGTGCGGCGCTTTTTCTGCTCTGTCTATGCCAAAGCCCGTGCGGGCCAAACGCTGGAGGCTATCGAAACCATCGCCAGCCTCTGGATAGCCGAGCATCCCGAATACCACGCCGAACTGGCCGATGTGGATGCCGCGCTGCGCAACATGCTGCATGTGGACGCGGCCAAAGAAAACCCGTTTTTGCACCTGTCGATGCACTTGTCGATCACGGAGCAATGCAGCATCGACCAGCCACGCGGCATTCGCCAAGCGGTAGAGCTGCTGGCGCACCGACGCGACTCGCTGCATGAAGCGCATCACGCCGCGATGGAATGCCTAGGTCGCATGATTTGGGAAAGCCAGCGCGCAGGCCGCATGCCTGATGGCGAGGCTTACATCGCCTGCGTGCAGCGCCACGCCACGCAGGACTGACGCGCCCAGCGCGCGCCTGTTTCAGCGGAATTCAGCGGAAACGAGACTGGGGCACGGTTTTGAGTTCGCCGTCCAACGAGGCCACGTAGCCCGCCAGCGCCTTCAACTCAGCGTTGCTGAACTGCTTGGCCACGCCGCCCATCACGCCATTGCTGCGGCCCCAAGTGGCTTGGCCTTCGGTCTTGTACGACTTGAGCGCCACAAACAAATAGTCAGGATGCTGACCGGCGATCTTCGGGAACTCTGGGGCCAGCGGCTTGGAGAAGTTGTCGCCGTGGCAGGTCATGCAATTGCCTTTTTTGAGCAATGCGCTCACGTCGGCGCTGGGCTCCGTGCTGGCTTTGGGCGGCAGCACCGCATCAGTTTTGCCGTGCTGGGTGTAGTACGCCGCGACATCGGCCATGTCTTGCTCACTCAAGCTGTCGGCAATGCCGCGCATGGTGGGGTGCTTGCGCTCGCCCTTTTTGTAGGCCGTGAGCGCCGACACGATGTAGCCCGCGCCTTGGCCCGAGATCATCGGCACCTTGTAGACCTCAGGAAATGTGGCTTGGTAGCCCGGAATGCCGTGGCAACCGATGCACATGGCGATCTTGCCTGCGCCCGCCTTGGCATCACCTTGCATGTCAGCCGCCTGCGCGGAAAACACTGCCGCAGAAGCGACAGTCCAAGCCAATACCGTGGTCAAAAATGTGTTCATTTGGTGCGCACGATCATGAAAAAGATTGATGAAGATCAACTCAAAATTGTAGGTATCTGCACCTGATCTACGATTTGGCGTTTTCCATTACTCCGCCTGCCCAGTTCTACTTTTCTTGACCTTTTAACCGGTTCACAACCCGCACAGCCCATGAAAAAATTCCAAGGCACAGCCAACTACGTCGCCACGCAAGACCTGATGCTGGCCGTCAACGCCGCCATCACCCTCAAGCGCCCGCTGCTGGTCAAGGGCGAACCCGGCACCGGCAAAACCATGCTGGCCGAAGAAGTCGCCAGCGCCTTGAACATGCCGCTGCTGCAATGGCACATCAAGTCCACCACCAAGGCGCAACAAGGCCTGTACGAATACGACGCCGTGAGCCGCCTGCGCGACTCGCAACTGGCGGGCGTGGACGGCGGCGAGCGCGTCAAGAACATCCACAACTACATCGTCAAAGGCGTGCTGTGGCAAGCCTTCACTGCCGACCAACCCGTGGCCCTGCTGATTGACGAAATCGACAAGGCCGACATCGAATTCCCCAACGACCTGCTGCGCGAGTTGGATCGCATGGAGTTCTATTGCTACGAAACCCGCGAGCTGGTGCGCGCCGTGAACCGCCCGCTGGTCATCATCACGTCGAACAACGAAAAAGAGCTGCCGGATGCGTTTTTGCGCCGCTGCTTCTTCCACTACATCAAGTTCCCCGAGGCTGAAACGCTGAAGCAAATCGTCGCCGTGCATTACCCGAACCTGAAGCAAGAGCTGCTGGCGGTGGCAATGAAGACCTTCTTTGACGTACGCAACCTGCCCGGCCTGAAGAAAAAGCCCTCGACCAGCGAACTGCTGGACTGGCTGAAACTGCTGGTCGCCGAAGAAATCCCGCTCGAAGCCCTGCAAAGCGCCGACGCCAAAGTCAGCGTCCCGCCCCTGGTCGGCGCGCTGCTGAAGAACGAACAGGACGTGACCCTGTTCGAGAAGCTGGTGTTCATGAACCAGCGCAACCGCTGAACCGAGCCGCCGCGCCATGAGCACCGCCGCCGCCACTGCCGCATCACCCGCCGCCACCTCGCCCGCCCACGCTGCACCCCGCCCGGCACCGTGGCCGCTCAGGATGCCGCCCGTCACCCTGAGCGGCCACGGGGTCACACTGGTGCCGCTGGCCCCGGAACACGAAGCCGGTCTGCGCGCCGCTGCCGCTGATGGCGAGCTGTGGCGGCTGCGCGTGACCTCGGTGCCTGAGCCGGAACAGACCACCGCTTACATCACCACCGCCGAGGCCATGCACGAGGCCGGGCAACGTCTGGCCTTTGCCGTGCTGGACACCGCCAGCGGCCAAGTGCTGGGCAGCACCAGCTACCACGACATCTTGCCCGCCGTGCAGCGGCTGGAGATTGGCTACACCTGGTACGCCCGGCGCGTGCAGCGCAGCCACGTCAACACCGCCTGCAAACTGCTGCTGCTCAGCCATGCCTTTGACACCTTGGGCGCACGCACCGTCGGCTGGCGCACCGACAACTACAACTTCGCCAGCCAGCGCGCCATCGAACGCTTGGGTGCCAAGCGCGACGGCGTGATCCGAGGCCACGCCCTGCGCCGCGACGGCACCGTGCGCGACACCGTCATGTACAGCATGACCGCAGGCGAATGGCCCGAAGCGCGGGCGCAGTTGGTGTATTTGCTGAGTCAGCCCCGCCCCCGCCAGGAGAACCCACCATGCTGATCGACTTCTTCTACACCCTGCGCGCCGCCAAACTGCCGGTGTCGGTCAAAGAGCATTTGACCTTGCTCGAAGCCCTGCAAGCCCACGTGGTTGGGCCGGGCGCGGAGGATGCGTGTTCGCTGGATGATTTTTATTATCTGGCGCGCATCACCTTGGTTAAAGATGAAAAGCACTTTGATAAATTTGACCGCGCCTTTGCCGCTTATTTCAAAGGCGTAGAGCAAATTGCCGATTTAACCCAAGAAATCCCGCAAGACTGGCTCAAACAAATGCTAGAGCGCGAACTCACGCCCGAACAAAAAGCCGCCATTGAAGCGATGGGC
>CALMOI010000421.1 GCA_937871735.1 uncultured Comamonadaceae bacterium | reverse complement strand
CAAGGACGAGCTGCTGTTCGTCGCCATCGCCGAAGCCCAGGCCATGCACGCCGCCGGTTACCGCCCGCCGATGAAGCGCCAGTTCCGCGTGGCCGGCCGCGACGGCAAGGCCACCATCATGGGCCAGCTGGTCAACATGCGCGACGGCGGCTTCATCAGCGCGCACGACTTCTTGATCGCCAGCCTGATTGCCGATGTGGTCACCGGCGGCGACGTTGATCCCGGCACGCTGGTCAACGAAGCCTATTTGATGACGCTGGAGCGCCGCGCCTTTGGCACGCTGTTGGCGCACCCGAAAACGCAAGAACGCATCATGGGCATGCTCAGCACCGGCAAGCCCTTGCGCAACTGATGGCGGCGATTTTTTCAGGACACTCAACATGACACAGCTTCAAGAAGCCTACATCGTCGCCGCCACCCGCACGCCCATTGGACGCTCGCACCGGGGCTACCTCAAAAACACCCGGCCTGACGACCTGCTGGCCAGCGTGCTGCGCGCCGCGCTGGCGCAAGTGCCGGGCCTCGACCCCGCCGCCATCGAAGACGTGGTTTGCGGCTGCGCCATCCCCGAAGCGCAGCAGGGCCTGAACGTGGCCCGCATCGGTGCGCGGCTGGCCGGGCTGCCGCACAGCGTGGGCGGGCTGACCGTCAACCGCTTTTGCGCCTCGGGCCTCGCCGCCATCCAGATCGCCGCCGACCGCATCCGCGTCGGCGAGGCCGAGGTGATGGTCGCCGCCGGGGTCGAGAGCATGAGCCTCGTGCCCATGATGGGCAACACGCCCAGCCTGTCGCCCGCCATCTTTGCCAATACCGACGACTTGGATCGCTACGGCTTGGCCTACGGCATGGGCCTCACCGCCGAAAAAGTGGCCCAGCAGTGGAAAGTCAGCCGCACCGCGCAAGATGAATTCGCGCTGGCCTCGCACCAAAAAGCCATCGCCGCCATGCAAGCCGGTGAGTTTGCCGACGAGATCACGCCCATCGAGGTGGAAGAGCGCCAAGTCGATCTGGACAGCGCCACCACCACCCTGAACCGCCGCACCGTCAGCCTGGACGAAGGCGCGCGCGCCGACACCACGCTGGAAGGGCTGGCCAAGCTGAAGACCGTGTTTGCCGCACGCGGCACCGTCACGGCGGGCAACAGCTCGCAGACTTCGGACGGGGCTGGAGCCTTGATTTTGGCCAGCGGGGCCGCCGTGCAACGCTTTGGCCTGACCCCGCTGGCCCGCTTTGCCAGCCACGCCAGCCGGGGCGTGCCCGCGCACCTGATGGGCATAGGCCCCATCGAGGCCGTGCCCGCCGCGCTGCGCTACGCTGGGATCAGCCAAGCCGACCTGGACTGGATCGAGCTGAACGAAGCCTTCGCCGCCCAGTCGCTGGCGGTGATGAACACCCTGGGCCTAGACCCGGCGCGCGTCAACCCGCTGGGCGGCGCGATTGCGCTGGGCCACCCGCTGGGGGCCACCGGGGCCATCCGCGCCGCCACCGTCATCCACGGCCTGCGCCGCCGCCAGCAACGCTGGGGCATGGTGACCATGTGCGTGGGCATGGGGCAGGGTGCGGCAGGCATCTTTGAGCGCATGTGACCTCAGCGACTGAGGCCACCACGAGGCCGGGGCACAATCTTGGCGCGGCGCAAGCACGCCGCTGCCCCGCCCCGAGCCTTCAGGAGACACTGCACATGACCGACATCCTCAACCACACCGAAGCCGGTGTGATGACTCTCACCTTCAACCGGGTGGGCAAGAAAAACTCTCTCACCGCTGAGATGTACAGCACGCTGGCCCAGGCGCTGATCCAAGCCCAGTCTGACCCCGCCGTGCGCGTGCTGGTGTTTCAAGGCCATGAAACCGTGTTCAGCGCGGGCAACGACATTGCCGACTTTTTGAATCACCCGCCAGAAACCGCTGATGCGCCGGTGTTCCAGTTTTTGCGCGCCGTGGCCGACTTCAGCAAACCCATGATTGCGGCTGTCAGCGGCCCGGCGGTGGGCATCGGCACCACGCTGCTGTTCCATTGCGACTTGGTCTATGCGGGCGACAACGCCGCGTTTGCCATGCCCTTCGTCAACTTGGGGCTGTGCCCGGAAGCGGCATCCAGCCTGCTGGCCCCGCAAATGTTCGGTTACCACCGCGCCGCCGAAGCCTTGCTGCTGGGCGAACCCTTCTACGCCGAAGCGGCGCTGGAAGTCGGCTTGGTCAACCGCGTGGTGCCGCCGACCGAGGTCAACAACGTCGCGCAAACCGCCGCCCGCAAGCTCGCCGCCAAACCCCTGAGCGCATTGATCGAAACCAAGCGCCTGATGAAGCTGGGCATGACCGCCCGCATCAGCGCCCAAATGGACGCAGAAGCCGCCAGCTTTGGCCGCATGCTGCGCGAGCCCGCCGCCAAAGAAGCCTTCAGCGCTTTTCTAGACAAGCGCAAGCCGGATTTCTCGGGGGTGTGAGCAGCTTTTTGGTCAGGGAACATTCGCCGACCTGAGCTGGTGGCAGCGTCACCAACCGTGAGCTTGGTGCATCAGCCAAGGGTCGCCGAATTTCCCAAGAATGGGGTGGCTAGGCGGTATTGTTCTTGCAACGTTTTCACTGCATTCATGATGCAGCCGTTTAAGGGCTCTTTAACGTTCTCGAGATGACGAATTTGCCAGTTCGCATTGCGCCACTCCCCAGGAATCGCAGCGATGTGCAGATATGGGTAGTTGCCGAGGTGATTTATAGATACAGGGTCATGCGCGACATGTGCTTGGATCAAGTGGCGCAGTTCATCGCTGGAAACGATAGTGAATGTCATAAGAAAGCTTTCCTTCAAAAAACCCAATAGTGGCGTCACGACTCCTTAAGATGAGTTTTTTCTGGGAGCTGGTCGGTAAAATTCCTAGTTTGGTTTCGCTCGAACTGGTTAGAGATGAGATCTCACAGTGCTGTTTTGGAGGATGAACCAGACCCTCAGCCCTTGGGTTTAAGTTGGGAGTGATGTGGACAGAGCTTCCAGTTTTGTCAGCAGCTCCGGCACGTTGCTTTGGACGATGCTCCACAGCACATCATTGTCGATACCTAGGTAGCCGTGGATCAGCCGATTGCGGGTGGCGATGACCATGCGCCAGGGAATGTCCGGGTGGGCGGTGCGCACGGCCTCCGGGATGTGGGTGGCAGCTTCGCCGATCAGTTCTAGGTTGCGCAGTGTGGCGTCGTAGCGCAGGCTGTCGCTGACGAATTGGGCCTGATCCAGCCCCTGCGTGTAGTCCAGCACCTTGCGAGCAAAAGCGCGCATGTCGTTCACGTAGAGCTGCCAGTTACGCTCGTTAGACATGTACCCAGTCCTTTTCGATGTAGGTGCGAAGTTGGGGGCGCAGCGCCACTTCGGTGACCAGATCGACGTCATGCCCGAGCAGGTCTTCCAGGTAGAACTGCACGCCAAAGTACTGGGCCGAGGTGGCTGGCCCGGCAAAGCCGACCAGGATGTCCACATCGCTGTCGCTGCGGGCGCTGTCCCGAGCGGTGGAGCCAAATAGCGCCAGTCGCTCCACACCGTAGCGGCTCTGAAGTTCAGGCTTGCTGCGGCGCAGCAGCGTCAGGGCGGTGATTCGATCCATCCGAAAACTGTACTCCACTTGTCCGGCGCTGTCTTGCCTGTGGCCCCGTGATTTGCCGCTTCCGACACAATGCTTGCCATGACCACACCACCGCCCACCGCGTTCGACCCCGAGTTCATCGAGGGGCTGCACGCTATTTTTGAAGACAAGATCGTGTTCAACCGCGTGCTGGGGCTGAAGATCACCAGCTTGCTGCCCGAGCGGGTGACGGCGCGCATCGACATGAAGCCCGAGCTGGTCGGGCATTACGCCTACGACCGGATTCACGGCGGCGTGATCAGCGCCGGGTTGGATGCAGTGGGCGCGCTGGCGGTGATGGCGGCGATTGGGGCGCGGCACATGGACGAGAGCGCCGCCCAGAGGCTGCACCGCTTTGCCAAGCTGGGCACGATTGATTTGCGGGTGGATTACCTGCGCCCCGGCATCGGCTCGCACTTTGAGTTGCGTGCGCAGGTGCTGCGCCTGGGCTCGCGCGTGGCCAGCACGCGCATGGAGTTTGTCGGGGCCGACGGCACGCTGCTGTCAGCCGGTGCGGGCGCGTACATCGTTTCTTGAGGCTTGATGCGCGGCCCGGTCGCTGCGACGGTTGCCAGGCTTATTCGACGGGCTGCGTCGGCTTGGGAATCGGGCGCGGGCGGCCTTGGTTGTCGATGGCGACGTAGGTCAGCGAGGCTTCAGTCACTTTGATGTACTGGCCTTGCGTGGTGTAGCGCTCGGCGTAGACCTCGACCTGCACCGTGA
>CALMOI010000420.1 GCA_937871735.1 uncultured Comamonadaceae bacterium | reverse complement strand
ACCCCGGCCAAGAGGTGGTGGCACGCAGCCAGTTTCGCGGCACGCTCAAGCGCCGCGCCAGCATCTTGAGCGCTGATGTGGCTTTGAACGCAGGGCAAGAAATTTACACCCCGCAAGACGCTGAGCAGCCCTGCGGCACCGTGGTGCAAGCGGCCATCACGCCCAGCGGCGGCCACGTTGCTATCGCGGTATTGCAAGTCAGCGCCGCTGCCAGCGAACTGCGCTTGGGTGCAGCCGATGGCCCGGTGCTGACTCATCAATCCCTGCCCTACCCGCTGCTGGCCGAGATTTAAGCGCCGTTTTTTACAGCTTGCCTTGATAAGGTGCCGGGACTTGCGCACGCATATCGGCCTTGCGCTCTTGTGAGCTTGCGGCAACGGCGCGGCGATAAGCCTCTAACGCCTTGGCCTCGTCTTTGAACTCAGGAGCCGATGCATAGATGTGCCCGATGCGCAAACTCGCTTCGGCAACTTGAGTCGGGAAGTCCTTGCGCAACAGCTCCATCGCTTGCAGCATCAGCGATGGGTCTTTGGTGCGCCCACCCAGCAAATACGAGGAGTTGAGCAAGTCAAAGTCGTAGTGGTTGGATTGCAAAGATTTGCGCGCCAACGCGACGGCGGCAGCTTCATGGCCCTCGCGATCTAGCAAAACCACATCCAGCGAATTGACGCTGAGCGCCGACGGTTGCAGTTTGCGCGCGCGTTCCAAATACTCACGCGCCCGCACCGGATCACCCAGCACGATGTAGCCGCGTGCGATGTTGCTCATGATCGCCACGATGTAAGGCCGTGAACTCAGCACCGACTCCCAAACCCAGATGGCGTTTTTCCAGTCGCCCCATTTGGCCAGCTCATCTGCGGCCATCGGTGTGATTTTGCGGTAATGCGCATTGATGGCGATGCCCTCCTTCAGCGCGGTGAGCATTTCGCGTTTGTAAGGTATCCAGCGCGTGCTGTGATAGTCGCCGCTGTTGGAGATGGTCAACGCAATTTTGACGGCGCGCACAATTTTGGCTTCGCATTCAGCGGCTTGTTGGCTGATGTAGCCTGCCAGCAGCATGCATGCCGCCATCGCGACGGCCGCGATTTTGGAGCGCACGGGTTGCCAGGGCATGACCCACGCGCCCAACAGTCCACGCACATTCAGGCGCGCATCAGAGGCCGCCAAAATCGCCAAATTCAGTGCAAACAAAGCCCCTGTGGTCGCCATGCGCCACGGAAACCCAGCATTGCTGACGATCAAAAACATCATCAAGCTGATCAAGGTCAGCGCTCGCAAGGGGCCTTCCGCCTCTGCATCAGGATGGGTGCCGCGCACGGTGCGCCACGCGCTGGTGATCAAGTAAGTGAGCAGTCCCAGCAAAAACAATGCGCCGGCCAAGCCGTATTCGGCCAGCAGTTGCAGGATTTCGTTGTGCGCGTAGTAGTCGGTTTCAAGCTGCGAGCCTTCGGTTTGGTACAGCGGAATATCGACTTCCCAAGCGCCCGCGCCTACGCCCGTTAAGGGCTTGGCGGCAATCATGCGGGCGGTGGCCATCCACATGGTCACGCGCATAGAAAATGAGCGCTGCGTGTATTCCGCCGTCTCGGTCATGGACTTGGTGCGGGCCAGCGTGCGCTGAAACGGCGTGGTTGCTTCAGGGCTTTCGCCGATCAGCTTGGGGTTGCCGGTTGGAATCAAGCCCAACACCAACACGGTGCCCAGCAAGGTGCCTATCAGCGTGAGGCGGGTTTGTGGATTCCATTTCGCCCAAGACCATTGCGAGCGATAGCGCCACAGCACCACAGGCAAGGCCACTGCCATCGCCGCAAATGCCAATTGCGCTGAGCGCGTGCCAGTCATCATCAATGCCACCAAATTGAAGCCGGTGGTGAACGCCAGCAGCGCCACCATCGACGACATGCGTGCTCGCAGGATCAAGAAGATCGAAAACGGCAGCGTACAGACCACAAACTCGGCAAAAAAGTTGCGGTTGACGAAGGTGGATGCCGGATTCGGCCCTTGCGGGAAGTATTTGAAATCAATCCAAAATTGCAACGCCGTCCACAGCGACGCCACGCAAGCGCCCATGTGGATACCCCACGCCAGCGTAGGCAGACGCTCACGGCTGAGGCTATTTAAACCCAGCCACAGCAGCACGCTGAAAATGAACCAACGTATTGCTTCAACCCCGCCAAGGTAAGCGTGCGACCAAGCCATGCTGCCCAGCGCGTAGGCCATCAACAGCAAGGGCAGCACCATCACGCTGTGCCAACGCAGCGGTGCAGTGCGCGAACGCTGGCTCCAAAAAAAGAGCAGCCCTGCACTCAAGGCACCAAACGAAACAATGATGGACTTGAGCGTGTCTTGCAGCATTTCCTCATGCGGCACGCCAAGAGCTGCGGTCAAAAATAAGGTGAGCGCCAGCAGCGCAGCCGTACCACTGCCAGAGACTTCTGCGGGCATGGGGCGTTCAAGGTGGGGGCTGGCCGTTGCAGCAGATGGCGTCGATAGGGGCGATGAGGCAGCAGGGGGCTGTGTCGCAGCAGCGTGGGCTGCTGCGGCAGGTCGTTTTTTCTTGGTGGCCATAGATTCAGTTCAAAGGGTCAAACTCATGTCGCGGTGGGCGATGCCAACGTCGTCGTATTCAGCGCCGTGCGCCGTAAAGCCCAATCGGGTGTAGAAGCCGATGGCGCTGTGCTGCGCCGATAGCACCACGCTGCGGTCGCCACGTTGGCGGGCAGCTTCGATCAGCGCCAGCAGCACTTGGCGGCCTAAGCCATGCTTGCGCACGCTGCGCAGCACGGCCATGCGGCCTATTTTGGCGATGCCAGGTTCGGGTTGAAGCAGTCGGCCCGTCGCCACAGCTTGCCCTTGCGAGTCACAAATCACGGCGTGGAGCGCGCTGGCATCAGCATCGTCCCATTCCATGTCGGCGGGAATGGCTTGTTCTTGCACGAAGACTTGCGTGCGCACTTGGGCAGCCAGCGCGCCCAGCGTGGCCCAGTCGCCCAGTTGCAGGTGAAATTCAGTGCTTGGCATGATGGTTCGTGAGACAGTTAAACGCCGAAGGCGTGCCGCAGTGCGCGGGCGGCGTCGTTGTGGGCCGTGAGGGCTTCGGGAATAGCCCGTCCTAGGTTGATAAAGCCATGCACCACACCGTGGTAGATCTCCAAATCAACCGCCACGCCAGCAGCACGCAGCTTGTCTGCGTACGCCAGGCCTTCATCGACCAGCGGGTCACATTCGGCCAAACCGATCCACACCGGAGCGACACCCTCCAGATCAATCTCGTTGCCCTGTTCGTTGCGTCCATCCAGCGGGGCAAATCGCCAGTCGTTACGGTCTTGTGGGCCGCGCAGGTACAGGCCAAAAAAATAGTCGATATCTGACTTTTCCAGCAAAAAACCTTCGGCAAAGGTGTGGTGTGAGTGCGTGTTTTGATGGCCGCTGGTGCCGGGGTAAAACAGCAATTGCAGGGCCAGCGGCAAACCGGCATCACGCGCCATCAGCGCGACCACGGCGGACAAAGTGCCGCCTGCACTGTCGCCGCCAATGGCGATGCGGTTGGCATCCAAACCCAGCGTCTCGGCCTGCTGATGCAGCCATTGCAGCGCGTCCCAGGCATCGTCAACAGCGGTCGGAAACGGGTGCTCGGGCGCGAGCCGGTAATCCAGCGACACCACCGCGCAATGGCCTAGATGGCTCAATTGGCGGCACAGCACATCATGCGTGGCGATGCTGCCAATGGTGAAGCCGCCGCCGTGCAGGTAGAGCAGCACCGGCAAAGTGCCCTGTTCTGCGTCAGTTGCATCAGCCGCAACCGGCGCGTACAGCCGCGCTGGAATGGTGCTGCCGTCGCGCACCGGAACTTGCAAGTTGTCGATGCGCGGCAGTTTGTGGGGCGACAGCTCCAGCACGCCTGCGCTGGCTTCCCATGCGGCGCGCGCTTGCGCCGGTGTGAGCGAGTGCAGCGGTGGCCGACCCGCACGAGCGATGCGATCCAGCACGCCGCGCATCATCGGCGTGAGTAAAGCGCGGGGGTTGCGATGGTGGCTCATGACAAACTTCAGCGCCGATTCAGCGTTTGAGCTTGGCAAAGGCCGATGCCATCGCGGTGTTGGCCGGGGCTGGCGTGTTACCGCTACCGCGTTGCGGTGCTGCGCGCTGGCCGCGCCCTGCCCCTTCAAAACGGTTGTCCCCACGCGGCGCGCCAGCGGCGGTACGCGGCGGCGCATCGCCCAGCTTCATGCTCAGGCTGATGCGTTTGCGCTCTACATCCACTTCCATCACTTTGACTTTCACGATATCGCCGGTCTTGACCACCTCGCGCGCATCGGTGGTGAACTTGTGGCTGAGCTGGCTGACGTGAACCAGTCCGTCTTGGTGGACGCCCAAGTCCACAAACGCGCCAAAGGCCGCCACGTTGCTGACGGTGCCTTCCAAAATCATGCCGGGTTGCAGGTCGCGGATATCTTCTACGCCGTCATTGAAACGGGCGACTTTGAAGTCGGGGCGCGGGTCACGGCCCGGCTTTTCCAACTCGGTCAAGATGTCTTGCACGGTGATGGCGCCGAACTTGTCGCTGATGAACTGCGCGGGGCGCAAGGTTTTCAGCAGCTCGGTGCGACCCATCAATTCGGCCACCGGGCGCGCGGTGTGGAGGATGATTTTTTCCACGACCGGGTAGGTTTCTGGGTGAACGCCGGTCATGTCCAGCGGGTTGTCGCCGCCACGGATACGCAAAAATCCGGCGCTTTGCTCAAACGTCTTGGGCCCCAAGCCCGTGACTTCCAGCAACTGCTTGCGGTTTTTGAACGCGCCGTGCGCTTCACGCCAGCGCACCACCGACTTTGCCACGCTGCCAGACAAGCCCGAAACCCGCGCCAACAGCGGCACGCTGGCGGTATTCAGATCCACGCCGACGGCGTTCACACAGTCTTCGACCACGGCTTCTAAGCTACGCGCCAAGTCGCTTTGGCTCACGTCATGCTGATATTGGCCTACGCCGATGGATTTGGCATCAATTTTCACCAGCTCGGCCAACGGGTCTTGCAGGCGGCGGGCAATGCTGGCTGCACCGCGCAAGCTCACGTCCACATCAGGCATTTCTTGGCTGGCAAATTCGCTGGCGCTGTACACCGACGCGCCCGCTTCGCTGACCACGACTTTTTGCAGCGCCATCTCGGGGTGTGATGCGCTCAGTTGCTTGATCAGGTCGGCGGCCAGCTTGTCGGTTTCACGGCTGGCGGTGCCGTTGCCAATGGCGATCAGTTGCACGCCGTGTTTCACGCACAGCTGGTGCAAGGTGTGCAGCGCGCCGTCCCAGTCGCGGCGCGGCTCGTGCGGGTAGACGGTGCTGGTGGTGACCAGTTTGCCGGTGGTATCGACCACCGCGACTTTCACGCCGGTGCGAATGCCTGGATCCAAGCCCATCACCACACGCGGCCCAGCGGGTGCAGCCAGCAGCAAATCACGCAAATTGTCGGCAAAAACCTTGATCGCGACGGCTTCGGCAGATTCGCGCAGGCGGGCAAACAAGTCGCGCTCCGTCGAGAGGCTGAGTTTGACGCGCCATGCCCAAGTCACGCATTTGCGGATCAGGTCATCTGCCGCCCTGCCCTGGTGGCTCCAGCGCAGATGCAGCGCAATCTTTCCTTCAGCCAAGCTGGGTTTGCCGGGTTCAGGTTCGAGTGGCTGCACCAGTTTGGCATCCAAAATTTCAAGTGCACGCCCCCGGAACACGGCCAGCGCCCGGTGTGAAGGCACGCGGGCCATCGGCTCGTCGTAATCAAAATAATCGCGGAATTTGGCAACTTCTGGGTTGTTTTCGTCTTTGCCTGTACTGCGTTGGGCGCGCAACAAGCCTTCGGCCCAGAGCCATTCGCGCAGACTTTGTACCAAAACGGCATCTTCGGCCCAGCGCTCGCTCAAGATGTCGCGCACGCCATCGAGCACGGCGGCCACGGTTGAAAAATCTCCGCCATCAGTGCTGCCTGCGGGGCGAATGTAGGCCAACGCTTCTTCTTGCGGGTTGCGCGTGGGGCTGGCAAAGAGCAAATCGGCCAGAGGTTCGATGCCAGCTTCGCGGGCAATTTGGCCTTTGGTGCGACGCTTGGTTTTGTAGGGCAAGTACAGGTCTTCCAGTTCTTGCTTGGTGGGCGCGGCTTCAATGGCGGCGCGCAGTGCGGGCGTGAGCTTGCCCTGCTCTTCAATGGTGGCAAGGATGGTGGCGCGGCGGTCTTCCAACTCGCGCAAATAGCCTAAGCGGTGTTCAAGTTCGCGCAGTTGGATGTCGTCCAGCCCGCCCGTCACTTCTTTGCGATAGCGAGCGATAAAAGGTACGGTGGCTCCGCCGTCCAACAGCTCTACAGCGGCTTGCACCTGCTGTGGACGGACACGGATTTCGGCGGCAATTTGAGCAATCAGGTTCAGCATGGAGGCGACTTCGAGCTGCAAAGAGCCCAAGAAAGTAACGAAAAGCAAGGCTTGTCAGTTTGCCATAGCCAAGTGTGCAGAATGCACCATAGCCGCCTTGGTTCTCCAATGCATATGTCAAAACACGCTGCTACGATCGCGTATCGATGTAATACCTTAGTTCTAATTTATGCCCATTGCTCGACTGTTGTATCGCTTGATATGCACTGCTGGTTTGTTGATCGGCTCCACTCATGCAGCTGAGTCGAGTTCTTTGGACGATAGCCTTGTGAAACTTTTACAAGATCGAGGTTTGACGAGCCAAAGTAGCGTGGTGTCGCGCCCCCGATCGCGCATTGAGCCAGCCAATGGTCGGGCTTCGGAATTGCTGGTTCACGCCATGGGCTTCTTGGATCGACCTTACCAATGGGGCGGTACTTCAGCTGACACAGGTTTTGATTGCAGTGGCTTTGTGCAAACGATGTACCAAGAAGCGATCGGCTTGGTGTTGCCGCGCCAAGCAGAAAAGCAAGCACTGGCGACTGAAGAAATCAGCACTTCTGATCTTCAGCCGGGTGATTTGGTGTTCTTCAACACCATGAAACGCGCGCACAGCCATGTCGGCATTTATGTGGGCGACAACAAATTCATTCACTCCCCTACAACGGGCTCTCGCGTGCGTATGGAAGATATGAAGGACTCTTATTGGAAAATTCGTCTTGATGGCTTGCGTCGTGTATCACTTTCTGCCCTTTTAAGTATGTTAGAGTAATTTGTGTAGATTACTTTTATGACCTCACTCCCATCCATCACGCCCTCCGCAGACGCGGCTTTCAATCAATGGGCATTGGTGCGCGCAACCATGCCTCGGGGGCGTTTGTCAGAAATATCTATACAAAAGCACCGCACGATCTGGGATATTTGGCTGCGGCACTTAGCCAACTCTGGCACGCCTTGGCACCTGGCCGAAGCCCATCAAGCACGAGATTTTTTGCTTCAAGTTGCGCCACGGCGTAAGGGTCTGGCGCATGAATCACGACAAGTGAGCCCAGTCACGCAAGCGCGCTATTGGAAAATTCTGCAATCCATCTACAGCGTGGCTGTGTCAATGGCATGGTTGAACACGTCGCCATTCGTGCTGGAGTCCAAGGTCGCGCACAGCGAGGCACAAGATTCGCTGGTCTTTAACACTTTGGATTGGGCGCTGCTATTGGCTGAACTGCCAGCGCCATCGCTGGCCATGTCACATTGGGCCGAGGTACGTGACCGCGCCCTGCTGCTGTTAATGATGCAATGCGGCCTGAGCGTGAGCGAGCTCAAAACACTGCGGCTTGATGATGTGCTATTCGCCCAAGCGGACGATGCCGTCACCACATTGGAACTCAATATTCATGGCAACCGGCCTGATCAACACCGCAGCCTGCCCGTGCCCGCCCTCGCCGCTCAAGCGTTGCAAGACTACTTGAGCTTGCGCGCGCACATGCCACAAGACAACCCGCTGGTGTTTGTGCGCCAGCGTGGTGGCACCTTGGCCAGTGCTTACAAAAATGCAACTTTGGCCAGCAAGTCAATTTATGTCATGACAGCCAGCTACGTGCGGCAAGTGCTGGGCAGTCGCTACCCGCAACTGGCTCATGCCGGGCCGACCTCGCTGCGCAACACCTGCATCGTGCGCTGGCTCGATGAAGGTCGCCCTGACACTCAAGTGCTGCGCGATGCGGGCTTGAAAGATCCGCAAGCCCTGCAACGGCTGCGCAAACATGTGGTTCGATCAGCCCTCGATCAATCTTGAATAGGCATTTCGTGTGCGGGCCGATACGCCCGCCAACACCTGCTCGTACGTCGTTTTATGCCGCGCCAGCAAGCGCATCGACGCGACCGGCTTGGACTTGCAGAACCAGTGACAAGTGTGTTGCATCAGCAGCAGCTCGGCAGTCATGGTGTAAGCCTGATCACGGGGCGATAAGCCAGCCTTGTTTTGCGCCACTTCAGTGATACCGATGGCGTGCAAGCGCATGGCTTCGCGGAAATCAAAACTGGCCGTTGGAAACCAGCGCGTGGCCTGCGGCAGTGGAAATCCCAAGGTACTCACACGAGTGGCTGCTGGATCTGCCGCTGCCAGTTGCGTGACCAGTGCGCTAACCTGCTCACACAACTGCGCCTCATTGGGCAACAACAGTTGCCACACTTGATCGCGTCGCTCAGGAGCGATCTCCCCCAAGGCTCGCAGATAGCCTTCGATCAGGCTGCCCATTAACTTTTCAATCTGGTAGCGGCTCAGGTAACTCGACAGCAGCGCCATGCGTTGACGCTCATCTTGTGTCTTTAGCGCATAGCCAGCAACGGCGGCTAACACTGCCAGAAAAAAAATATCCATCGGTGAACTTTGGAGGCTGGAAATGAATAAACCCTCGTAAATCAAGGACTTACGAGGGTTTTGAATTGGTGGGTGATGCAGGGTTTGAACCTGCGACCCCTGCCGTGTGAAGGCAGTGCTCTACCGCTGAGCTAATCACCCTGTTGCTTTTGCGTTGCTGCATCAGAACAGGATTGAATTGTACAACACTTTTTCGCGTTTTTCTACTCAAGTGAACGCCAGACCGTTTTTCCACCGCTGGATTTGTCCAACTGCACGAGCAAGCTGACGTGTTCCGCCAGCTCCTGTTCGTTGGCTTGCAGCACTGGCAAATCTAGGCCGCGCAGATCAATCTGCGGCAAATCCGTCTGTGCGCCCTCCTCGGTGCTGTTACCGACATCGATCAGCAGTGCGTCTTGACCACGCGTGAGGTTGATGTAAACATCGGCCAGCAGCTCAGCATCCAAGAGCGCACCGTGCAGCGTGCGGCCCGAGTTGTCCAC
>CALMOI010000419.1 GCA_937871735.1 uncultured Comamonadaceae bacterium | reverse complement strand
CCCGGCTTTTGTGGAATGGGTGCAGTCGCCCATCAACTACATCGAGCGTGGCTCGTTTGCGCCCCAGGTGCGTGAGCTGTTGCCGCAGGTCTACCGGCTGGACAGCGGGATTCATCATTACCGCAGCATGGCCAAGACCAACTACCGTGAGCACTTGCAAGCCGAGATGGTGCGGCTGAAAAAGTACTTCTACGTTCTGCGCCCCTTGCTGGCGGTGCGCTGGCTGCAAACGTACCAAACGCCCGCACCCATTGAGTTCGACAAGCTGCTGCACTTAATCGACGATGCCCCGCTGCTGCAAGCCGACATTGCCGCGCTGCTGGCGCAAAAGCGGTTCACGCCAGAGCTGGGCTTGTCGCCCAAGGTGCCGCGCATCAACGACTTCATCGAAGCCGAGCTGGCCCGCCCGGTTGCGCCCGAGTACAGCGAGCGCCCGAACGTCATGCCCGCGCTGAACAACTTATTCCAGCAGGTGCTGAACGAGGCGGGCGCAGCCGCCGCGCCCTGACGCTTTACAGCGCCTTCGCCAGCCTGAGCACGCCTTCTTCGATCTTGTCCACGCTGGCCGTCGCAAAGCTCAGGCGCAGGGTGGATAAGTCCGGGTTGGCGCAGTAGAAGGGCGCGCCGGGGACAAAGGCCACGCCTTGCTCGATGGCACGGCGGGCGAATTCAGCGCCGTCGGCCACTTTGCCACCGGCACCCGTCAATCGTGCCCAGATGAACAGACCACCTTGCGGCTGCACAAAGTGGATGGCTTCGCCCAGTTCGCGGCGCAGGGCGTTGCTCATGGTCTGCGCGCGCTCGGCGTAGACCTGACGGACTCGCGCCAGCGTGGCGGGCATGCGGCCCGCTTGCAGGTAATGCGCAGCGGTGGCTTGGGCAAAGGTGCTGGTGTGCGCGTCGCTGAACTGTTTGCACATCACCGCGTTAGCCAGCAGGGTGGCGGGGGCCACCATCCAGCCCACGCGCAGGCCGGGCGACAGCACCTTGCTCAGGCTGCCACAATGCACTAGCAGCTCGCGGCTGCCGGGCACGCTGGCCGACAGATTCAGCAAGCTGGGTGGCGGGGCGGCGTCAAAGTACAGATCGCCGTAGGGGTCGTCTTCGACCACCAAGACGTTATGTTGCACGGCCAGCTCCAGCACGCGCTTGCGGCGCTCCAGGCTCAACATGCCGCCGCTGGGGTTGCCAAAGGTGGGGATCAGGTAGATGAACTTGGGGCGGTGCTCAACGATGAGTTGCTCCAGCGCATCGACCTGCACGCCGTCGGCGTCGATGGGCG
>CALMOI010000418.1 GCA_937871735.1 uncultured Comamonadaceae bacterium | reverse complement strand
TCGCTCATGAGCGCGACGACCGCGTCAAGCGTTTGGCGGGCAAGTTGGATCGCGTGCTGGTTGATGCGCCGTGCTCGGGCTTGGGCACGCTGCGCCGCAACCCTGACTTGAAATGGCGACAGTCACCGCAAGCTATTGCGGAACTGGTGGTCAAGCAAACCGCGATTTTGGAAAGTGCTTCGCGTTTGCTCAAGCCGGGTGGCCGTTTGGTTTATGCCACATGCAGCGTGCTGCCAGAAGAAAACGAGGGCATCGCCCAAGCGTTCAGCGCCGCGCACACGGACTTCACGCCGATGGATGCGCGTGACATCCTGACTCAGCTCAAGGTCGAGGCAGCGGCCACCTTGTGCAGCGGCCCGGAAACCGGCGGCGAGTTTTTGCGTCTGTGGCCGCATCGCCACGGTACAGACGGCTTCTTCGCAGCGGTTTGGCAGAAGAAGTGATTTAGCGTTACCACCGCTCTTGCAAAAACCACCTTTTTGAGGCGGCCCAATTTAAAATGTTGGGTTGCCGTTTTGGCACTATCCCCATTTATAGAGAGACTACTCGACTATGTTGTTACCCGATTGGGCCGTGCTGAATGCGGCAATTGATTGGCTGGCCCATGGCATCTGGCATTTGAGCTGGTGGCAGTTGGTGTTGGTGGCGCTGGGTTTGACCCACATCACCATCGTCAGCGTCACGGTGTTTTTGCACCGTCACCAAGCGCACCGTTCGCTGGACTTGCACCCGCTGCCTTCGCACTTTTTCCGGTTCTGGTTGTGGTTGACCACGGGTCAAGTCACCAAAGAATGGGCTGCGGTGCACCGCAAGCACCACGCGAAGTGCGAACAAGCTGAAGACCCGCACAGCCCGCACGTTTACGGCATCAAAAAGGTGCTACTGGATGGCGCGCAGCTGTACCGCGTCGAATCCAAGAACAAAGAAACCTTGGCTCGCTTCGGTCACGGCACACCTGACGACTGGATCGAACGCAACCTCTACACCCGCTACTCTTGGCAAGGCGTGGCGCTGATGCTGATCATTGACGTGGCGCTGTTTGGCGTGGTGGGCGCAACGATCTGGGCTGTGCAAATGGCTTGGATTCCCATCACCGCTGCTGGCATCATCAACGGCGCAGCGCACTACTGGGGTTACCGCAACTTTGAAGCGGCTGATGCCAGCACCAACATCTCGCCTTGGGGCATCATCATCGGCGGCGAAGAGCTGCACAACAACCATCACACCTACCCCACGTCGGCCAAGTTGTCGGTCAAGCCTTACGAGTTTGACATTGGTTGGGGCTACATCAGCATCTTGCAGGCGCTCGGTTTGGCCAAGGTCAAGAAGACGCCGCCCAAGCTGGCATTTGGCGAAGTGCGCGCTGTGGCTGATGCCAATGCTTTGGAAGCTGTGATTGCCAATCGCTATGAAGTGATGGCTGGTTACGCTCGCCAAATGCGCGATGTGTTCAAGCAAGAAGTCGAAGCGCTCAAGGCCCACAAAGTGGATGCCAGCGTGGTGACAGCGGCCAACCGCTGGTTGCACCGTGATGCCGAGAAGGTGCCCGCCGAAGCGGTTGCG
>CALMOI010000417.1 GCA_937871735.1 uncultured Comamonadaceae bacterium | reverse complement strand
GCTCATGCGGTCGGAGCGGCTCATCGAACCGGTCTTGATCTGGCCAGCGTTCAGGCCGACGGCGATGTCGGCGATGGTGTTGTCTTCGGTTTCGCCCGAACGGTGGCTGATCACGGCGGTGTAACCGGCGCGCTTGGCCATTTCGATGGCGGCGAAGGTTTCAGACAGCGTGCCGATTTGGTTGATCTTGATCAGGATCGAGTTGGCGATGCCCTTGTCGATGCCTTCTTTCAAGATCTTGGTGTTGGTCACGAACAGATCGTCACCCACCAACTGCACTTTGTCGCCCAAGCGGTCGGTCAGGATCTTCCAGCCGTCCCAGTCGCCTTCGTGCATGCCGTCTTCGATGGAGATGATGGGGTACTTGTCCACCCAAGTGGCCAGCATGTCGGTCCATTGTGTCGAGGTCAGCTTGATGCCGCCTTCGCCTTCCAGCACGTACAGACCGTCGTGGTAGAACTCGCTGGCCGCGCAGTCCAGGCCCAGAGCGATTTGCTCGCCAGCGGTGTAACCGGCTTTGTCGATGGCTTCCAGAATCAACAAGATTGCAGCTTCGTGGCTTTCCACGCTGGGGGCAAAGCCGCCTTCGTCGCCCACGGCGGTGCTGATGCCCTTGTCGTGCAGGATTTTCTTGAGCGCATGGAACACTTCAGCGCCCCAACGCAGGGCTTCGCGGAAGGTTGGCGCGCCCAGCGGGATGATCATGAATTCCTGGATGTCCAGGTTGTTGTTGGCGTGTTCGCCGCCGTTGATGACGTTCATCATCGGCACGGGCAACTGCACGCCGCCCATGCCGCCGAAGTAGCGGTACAGCGGCAGGCCAGCTTCTTCAGCGGCGGCGCGGGCCACGGCCATCGACACGGCCAGCATGGCGTTGGCACCCAAGCGGGATTTGTTGTCGGTGCCGTCCAAGTCGATCAAGGTCTTGTCCAAGAAAGCTTGTTCGGAAGCGTCCAAGCCCAGCACGGCTTCGCAGATTTCGGTGTTGATGTGGCCGACGGCCTTCAGCACGCCCTTGCCCAGGTAACGGCTCTTGTCGCCGTCACGCAGTTCGATGGCTTCACGCGAGCCGGTGGACGCGCCTGACGGCACCGCAGCGCGGCCCATCACGCCCGATTCGAGCAACACGTCGCATTCGACGGTGGGGTTGCCACGGCTGTCCAAAATTTCGCGACCGACGATATCAACAATTGCACTCATTTTTCATCTACCTTTAGGACTCAATAAAGAACGGGGAACGACGCGTTAAATGCCGAAATGGTTTTCAAGAAAGCCGTTGCGCTTGGTCACGCTGTCGAGGGCGAGCAGCGTTTCCAGCAGGGCTTTCATGTGCTTGAGCGGCACGGCGTTGGGGCCGTCGCTGAAGGCTTTGGACGGATCGGGGTGGGTTTCCATGAACAAACCGGCCACGCCCACCGCCACGGCGGCGCGGGCCAGCACCGGCACCATCTCGCGCTGACCGCCGCTGCTGGTGCCTTGCCCGCCGGGCAGTTGCACCGAGTGCGTGGCATCAAACACCACGGGCGCACCCGTTTCGCGCATGATGGCCAAGCTGCGCATGTCGCTCACCAAGTTGTTGTAGCCAAAGCTGGCCCCACGTTCGCAGGCCATGAAGTTGTCTTCGGGCAGACCGGCTTCGCGTGCAGCGGCGCGGGCCTTGTCGATGACGTTCTTCATGTCGTGCGGCGCAAGGAACTGGCCTTTTTTGATGTTGACCGGCTTGCCCGAACGCGCCACGGCGTGGATGAAGTCGGTCTGGCGGCACAAAAAGGCCGGGGTTTGCAGCACATCGACCACGCTGGCGACTTGGGCGATTTGGTCTTCGGCGTGGACATCGGTCAGCACCGGCACGTTCAACTCTTTTTTGACCTTGGCCAAAATGTCCAAGCCCGCATCCATGCCGGGGCCACGGAAGGTGGTGCCCGACGAGCGATTGGCTTTGTCGTAACTGGACTTGAAGATGAACGGAATGCCCAAGCTGGCGGTGATCTCTTGGAGCGTGCCTGCGGTGTCCATTTGCAGTTGCTCAGATTCGATCACGCAGGGGCCTGCGATCAAGAAGAAGGGGCGATCTAG
>CALMOI010000416.1 GCA_937871735.1 uncultured Comamonadaceae bacterium | reverse complement strand
CTTCGCGTGAGGAACTGTCCCACATCATGGACAACCTGCGCGGGGCGCTGTTTCCGATGCGCCTAGGCCCGGCAGATCTACACCAAGAAAGCGAAGATTTCTACGTCGGCCACACGCTGGACACCTTGCTGCATGCGCTGCTGGTACAGGTGCGACTGGAGTTGCGCTATGTGACGCGCCAGGAACCGCAACAAAACGATGAAGTGCTGGACGCACAAGCGCTGCGCATCGTGCGTGATTTTTCGCAGGCGCTGCCGCAAATCCGCAGCTTGCTCGACAGCGATGTGCTGGCCGCCTTCCGAGGCGACCCCGCCGCCCGCAATGTGGACGAAGTGCTGCTGTGTTACCCCGGCATCCAAGCCATGCTGTACCACCGCGTGGCGCACCGGTTGTACGCGCTGGGCGTACCTTTGCTGGCGCGCATTGTGGCCGAGCTGGCGCACGGGCAAACCGGCATCGACATTCACCCCGGTGCGCGCATTGGGGCTGGCTTCTTCATTGACCACGGCACCGGCGTAGTGATCGGCGAAACATCGGTTATCGGCGAGCGGGTGCGGGTCTACCAAGCGGTGACGCTGGGGGCCAAAAGTTTTCCTACGGATGCCGAAGGTAATTTACATAAAGGCCGCGCCCGCCATCCTGTGGTGGAAGACGACGTGGTCATCTACGCCGGGGCCACTGTGCTGGGGCGCATCACGATAGGGCGGGGGGCCACGATTGGCGGCAATGTCTGGTTGACCAGCGATGTAGCGCCCGGCCAGCACGTCACCCAGGCCCACACCCGCCACGAGGCCGTGGCCGCCTGATATGACCCAGCTAGTCAACAGTTTGGGTGTGGCTGTGCGGCAGTTGCGCGAGCGCCAAGGTTGGTCGCAAGAGGTCTTGGCCCTGCACGCAGATCTGAACCGCTCTTACGTGGGGGAGCTGGAGCGCGGACAGGCCATTCCCTCTTTGGTCACCCTGCAAAAGTTGGCATATGCCTTTGGCATCAGCTTGAGTGGCTTGGTGGCGCACGGCGAGCGCATTGCGCAAAGCAGGCTCACACGCGGCCTGCAATTGGCGGCTATAGCATGTTGAGTGGTGGCTCTAGACGGTCAACACTCGCGCCTCAGTGTTTTTCATCACCTTAAAACGGAGTTATCCATGTCGGAAAAAACATCTTCCCAGTTGGCTTTGGGCGACAACGCCGCACGCCAGCTGGCGAATGCCACCAAAACCACCCCGGTTTTGTCCACGATCAGCCCGCGCTGGTTGGTTCACTTGCTGCAATGGACTCCCGTGGAAGCCGGTATCTACCGCCTGAACAAGGTCAAGAACCCGCAAGACGTGCTGGTGGCCTGCGCCAAGCGCGACGAGTCCGAGCTGCCGCAAACCTTTGTGGACTACGAAGACAAGCCGCGCGAATACTTCTTGAACGCTGTCTCCACGGTGCTGGATGTCCAGACCCGCGTCTCGGATCTGTACAGCAGCCCGCACGACCAGATCAAAGAGCAACTGCGCCTGACCATTGAGACCATCAAAGAGCGTCAGGAATCCGAGCTCATCAACAACCCCGACTACGGCCTGCTGGCCAGCGTTGCGCCTGAACAAATCATCTACCCGCTGACCGGTGCACCCACCCCAGAAGACCTGGATGAGCTGCTGACCAAGGTCTGGAAAGAACCCGCTTTCTTCCTGACCCACCCGCTGGCTATCGCCGCCTTTGGCCGCGAATGCACCCGCCGTGGCGTGCCCCCGCCCACCGTGAGCCTGTTTGGCAGCCAGTTCCTGACCTGGCGCGGTATTCCGCTGATCCCGTCTGACAAAGTGCCGGTGGCCGACGGCAAGACCAAAATCTTGCTGCTGCGCGTGGGCGAAAAGCGCCAAGGTGTGGTGGGTGTGTACCAGCCGGGGCTGGCGGGCGAGCAAAGCCCCGGCCTGTCGGTGCGCTTCATGGGCATCAACCGCAGCGCCATTGCGTCGTACCTGATCAGCTTGTACTGCTCGCTGGTGGTGCAGTCGGATGACGCATTGGCAGTTTTGGAAGATGTGGAGATCGGCAAGTTCCATGACTACCCTGACACCTACAAGTGAGTTGCCGGGCGCGTCCGCTCCGGCGGGCTTGCCTGATGTGGCAGCGCTCACTCGCATGGCCAGCGATTTTTTCGCGGCTTTGCCGGGCGAGCGGCCTGCGCTGAGTCCGCCATCAGCTTTGGGTGGCGTGCCTGCGCCGGTCAATGTTCTGCCGGGCGGTACGTCGCTGGGGCCGTTGGCGCAAGGGCCGCAGTTGCCGGGCACGCTGATGACTGGGGCTAATGTGGTGCCAACCTCGCCGCAAGCTGCGGGCGCGCAAGTGGCTTCGGTGCCGTCGTTGGTGCCGCATTCGGTGGCGGCCAACGGCTTGCCCGACAGTGTGGTCACAGCCGTGCCCGCGCTAGACAGCAAGGTGGGCGGACACGCTTTGGGCGTACCGACCGCCTTCGCTGCTGCTTTGCCGCAAGCGGCTGTAGAGCGGCCCAACCTCGCGGGTACATCGGCACCATCCTCGCCGTATTACT
>CALMOI010000415.1 GCA_937871735.1 uncultured Comamonadaceae bacterium | reverse complement strand
GCATGGGCGAGCCGCTGCAAAACTACAGCGCGTTGGTGCCCGCCTTGCGCGCCATGCTGGACGATCACGGTTATGGTTTGTCGCGTCGCCGGGTCACGGTGTCTACGTCGGGCGTGGTGCCCATGATGGACCGGTTGGCCCAAGATTGCCCCGTGGCACTGGCTGTGTCGCTGCACGCGCCCAACGATGCGCTGCGTGACAACTTGGTGCCGCTCAATCGCAAATATCCGTTGGCTGAGCTGCTGGCCACTTGCGACCGCTACTTGGCTCATGCGCCGCGTGACTTCATCACGTTCGAGTACTGCATGCTCGATCAGGTTAATGACCAGCCCGAACATGCCCAGCAACTCATCGACTTGGTGCGCCACCATGCAGCGCGTGCCAAGGGCGTGTGGTGCAAGTTCAATTTGATTCCGTTCAATCCTTTCCCGGCCTCGGGTTTGCTGCGTTCGCCTGCGGCGACGGTGGCAGCCTTTGCCAAAATGCTGAGTGACGTGGGCATCGTGACCACCGTGCGCAAAACGCGCGGTGATGACATCGACGCCGCTTGCGGGCAGTTGGCCGGTGATGTGAAAGATCGCACCCGCGTGGGTGAGCGCATTGCGCAGCAACGCACCATCGTGCTGCACCCGATTTCTTCAACCTCGATAGATGCGGGAACAACACCATGACGCTAGGATTTGCCCTGAATGAGCGCGTCAACTGCTGGATGCTGATGGCGGCCAGTGTGTTGTTACTGGCAGGTTTGTCGGGCTGCTCTGGCGGCGCTGCTCGCGTCAATGAGACGACGGTGTCCAGTACTGAAGTCATGACCACTTCTGACGAGCCGGAGGTTCGTCGGCGTGCGCGTTTGCGTTTGGAGTTGGCTACAGGTTACTTTGAACAAGGTCAAACCACGGTTGCTTTAGATGAGGTCAAGCAAGTGCTGGTCATTGACCCCTCTTTCGCTGATGCTCATAACTTGCGTGGCTTGATTTACATGCGGCTCAACGACCCGCGTTTGGCTGAAGATAGTTTCAAGCGTGCAGTCGCGCTCAATGGACGCGATGCGGATGCGTTGCACAATTACGGTTGGTTCCTGTGCCAAAACGGACGCTACGCTGAGTCGTTTGATGTTTTTTCACAGGCGTTGACCACGCCGCTGTACCGCAATCAAGTCAAAACACTGTTAGCCAAGGGCTTGTGTGAAATCCGCACGGGAGATCGAGCCCAAGCAGAAATCAGTCTGGCTCGTGCCTACGAGTTGGATGCTGGCAATCCTGTGACGGGTTACAACTTGGCTTTGTTGTTGTATCTGCGCGGTGAATACACCCGCGCTCAGTTTTACATTCGCCGCATCAACAACAGTGAGTTGGCCAATGCCGAGACATTTTGGTTAGGCATCCGCGTAGAGCGGCGTATGAACAACCCGGTGGCTGAGTTGCAATTGGCTTCGCAGTTGAAGCAACGTTTCCCCAAGTCCAAAGAGGCAGCAGCTTATGAACGCGGAGCTTTCAATGAGTGAGGTGGTTGATTCGGTGGTGAGTTCTTCCCCAAGTACGCAAGGCGTCGGCAGCGGTGGCACCTTGTTGCGACAAGCGCGCGAGGCCGCTGGCATGGAGGTGGAAGCTGTGGCAACCGCATTGAAAGTGCCCGTGGTCAAAGTGTTGGCCTTGGAGGCTAATCAATGGGATGCTTTTCCTGACACGGTGTTTATTCGAGCTTTAGCGACCAGCATGTGCCGCATCCTCAAACTGGATCCGGGGCCAGTGCTGGCACAGTTGCCCAGCTCGTCGCTCAAGCCTTTGCCGAATGCCGAGGGCATTAATGCGCCGTTTCGGGAGTCCTCGCACAGGATCATGCCGGGGACTTCCATGTTGAAGCAGGTGTCATTGCCGCTGGTGCTGGTGGTGTTGGCCTTGGGTCTGGCCGCCGCTGCGCTGATTATTTTCCTGCCATCGATGAGTCTGAGCGCATCAGCGCCCGTTAAGTCCAGCAACGAAGGTGTTGCGATGAGCCCCGTGGTGATGGCACCGCAGGTGCTTGATACGGCGGCAAACACGCCTGTAGTGGTCGCATCGGCACCTGCTCTGCCTGTGGTGAGTGCTGCTCCCGCGCCTAGCCCAACTGCTTCTGCTGCGGTGGTGCCAGCAGCGGTCGAGGTTTCGGCAAGCGCAGCCGCATCTGCCCCAACCACAACCAGCGCAGGCATCGTGGTATTCAAAACCTCGGCCCCGTCATGGATCTACGTGACCGATGCCAAAGGGGTGAAGATTTTGGAGCGCTTGACCGCCGCAGGCGACACCGTGAGCGTGTCGGGCGCTGTGCCGTTGTCAATCGTTGTGGGTCGCGCTGATGTGACTCAAGTCGAAGTGCGTGGCAAGCCTTTCAGTTTGGCGAGTTCTACTCGCGATGGCGGGGTGGCCCGCTTTGAGGTGAAGTAAGCATGGAATTGGAACAAGCCATTCAAATTGCCCAGCCGCTGCCCCGGCGTTCGCGCCAAGCTCGCGTCACGTGGGGTGATCATGTGGTGACCGTGGGCGGTGATGCGCCTGTGCGCATCCAGTCGATGACCAATACTGACACGGTTGATGCCATCGGCACCGCCATTCAAATCAAAGAACTGGCGCAGGCGGGTTCGGAGATGGTGCGCATTACCGTCAACACGCCCGAAGCTGCCGAAGCCGTGCCGCATGTGCGCGACCAACTCGACCGTATGGGCATCAACGTGCCGCTGATTGGTGACTTTCACTACAACGGCCACCGTCTGCTGACCGATTACCCAGCTTGTGCCGAGGCACTGTCCAAGTACCGCATCAACCCCGGCAACGTGGGCAAGGGCGACAAGAAGGACAAGCAGTTCGGCCAGATGATCGAGGCCGCCA
>CALMOI010000414.1 GCA_937871735.1 uncultured Comamonadaceae bacterium | reverse complement strand
AGTCGATGATGATGCCGTCCAGCATCAAGCGGCTTTCGGCGGGCAAGAAGATCAGCAAACCATCGTGGTTCAGCGCTTCTTCGCCCGGTTGCAGAGCGGCTTCAGCCGTGAACTCGGAGTTGTAGCCCGAGCAGCCGCCCGCACTCACAACCAGCCGAAAACCTGCGCCAGCAGGCAGGCCAGAAAAACGCACGATACGGCGCATGAATTTTTCAGCCGCAGGGGTGATGGTGACGTTGGGCAGCATGGTGGACGTTCCTGGTAAATGGGGAGGCTTAGGCTTTGACGATGCAGCCGTCAACCGGGCACACGGCCACGCATTGGGGCGAGTCGTACTGGTCGATGCACTCGGTGCATTTCTTGGGGTCAATCACGAAGATGCCGCCTTTTTCGCGGATGGCGACGTTGGGGCATTCGGGTTCGCAAGCCGAGCAAGCGGTGCAGGTGGAGCCGATGATTTTGAGAGCCATGATGAGTACTCCTGAAGGTGTGTGGTTGAGGGCTGCGGGAAAAAACTTAAGCGGCGGCGGCCATGCCGGTGAAGGCACCTTGGCGAATCTGCGCATCGCCACGCGGGCTGTGCACCAGCTCGCCGCGTTGGATGCGGCTGCGGTAGTCGGTGAACCAGTCGAGGGCGGCCTTCTCGATGAACTCGCCCACAAACTGATCGACCGGCTCAATGCCAGCGGCGGCCAGTTCGTCACGCGGGCAAGCGCCGATCTTGGCGACCAGCACGGCGTGGCAGTCGTTGATGGCGCGCACCACCGAGGGCAGTTGCTCGTCGTCGCCGAAGCCGCCTTGGCAGTACAAGTCCACGCGGCGGTGGCCGACAAACAGCGCTTCGCTGGCCGAGACTTCAAAAATTTGGAATTCGGTGACGTGGCCGAAGTGCTCGTTCACGCGGCCACCGCCCTTGGTGGCGACAGCGACCAGCACCTTCATGTCGTCAGCCAAGTCCAACGCACCGGCATCGGCCAAGGCGGCTTCTTTGGCGGCGTGTTGGGCTTGGCGCTCGACTTCGACCTTCTCTTGGTAAGCGCGGCGCTTGTCCAAGTCGTAGGAGATGTCCATCTCTTCGATCTTGTCGAGGGTGAATTCTTCTGAGCGGTCTTCGCCCAGCAAGCCGACCGCGTCAGCGCGGCATTGGCGGCAGTGGCGCATCAGGTTGGCACCGCCGGCGCAAGCGTCTTGCACGGCTTTGAGTTCTTGGGCCGTCGGGCCGCGTTGGCCGGTCAAGCCGAACACGGTGCCGTGTTCCGCTTCCGAGATCAACGGCATGATGTTGTGCAGGAACGCGCCGCGCTTTTTGACTTCGCGGTTCACTTCAATCAAGTGCTCGTCATTGATGCCGGGAATCAGCACCGAGTTGATCTTGGTCAGCACGCCGCGTGCGGTGAGCATTTCCAGGCCGAGCATTTGGCGCTCGTGCAAGATCTTGGCGGCCTCGTAGCCGGTGTAGCGCTTGTGCTGGTAGAAGATCCACGGGTAGATCTTCTCGCCCACCGCCGGGTCGACCATGTTGATGGTGATGGTGACGTGGTCGATGTTGTACTTGACGATTTCGTCCACCACATCGGGCAGCGCCAAACCGTTGGTCGAGAGGCACAGCTTGATGTCGGGCGCGGTTTCGTGCAGGCGGCGCATGGTGTCGAAAGTCTTGGCCGGGTTGGCCAATGAGTCGCCGGGGCCAGCAATGCCGAGCACCGTCATTTGCGGGATTTCGCTGGCCACGGCCAGCACTTTTTTCACCGCTTGATCGGGCGTGAGCTTTTGGCTCACCACGCCGGGGCGCGATTCATTGGAGCAGTCGTACTTGCGGTTGCAGTAGTTGCACTGAATGTTGCAAGCCGGGGCCACGGCCACGTGCATACGGGCGTAGTGGTGATGGGCTTCTTCGGAATAGCAGGGATGGTTCTTGACCTTTTCCCAGATCTCGGCGGGCATGTCCTCGGGGCCGCCCGAGGAGCCACAACTGGCTTTGCCTTCGCCGCCACTGGTGGAGCAACCTCCGCCAGCATCGGGCAGCTCTAAGGCTTCGCCCAAGCGTTTGATTTGACCAATGCCGACATACGTCGTCGCGGGCATGGAACCGGTGTGCGTGCTAGCTTGCATGAAGACCCTTCCTGCGACCAACTGCGGCCGCTTGGGAGTCTTTTTGCAAATTCAGTGCCAGAAAAAAAATCCAGCTAAATCAATGCCTTAGTGAAATTTGTCGCAACCCGAACAGCGTGAATGGGCTGGCCGTGTCGGCTCTTGTGTCAGGGTCACGACAAAGTTCACATTCACGCGCCGCGTGGGGTTGGGAACTTTGTGGCACGCCGTGGATCAGGCAGCTTGTGTGCCACCTTGCGGTGGTTCTGGTGGGTGAGGGTATTCACTAGCCTTTAAATTACATTTGTTGCAATATAATTAAGGTTCGGATGCACAGCCCCCCAGCTGACATCAGAACGAGCTTAGAGCCCTTCGGGGCTCTTTTTTTTGGCTAATGAGATTCAGACGCGGCTGGTGGCGTGGGCAAGCGGCGCAGTTGCAATTGCGCCAGCGCGGTGTAGAGCGGGGCGCTGATCAGGCGCGAGATGCCGTTGGCCACCAATGCGCAGGCCATCAAGCTCAGCACCAGCGCGTGGCCGCTCACCATCTCCATGACGATGATGAAAGCGGTGATGGGCGCTTGGGTGGCCGCCGCTAAAAAGCCCGCCATGCCCAGCGCGATCAAGGTGGCGTGATGGGCGTAGCCGGTGAGCTGGGCCACATCGTTGCCCAACGCGCCGCCAATCGCCAGCGAGGGTGCAAAGATGCCGCCCGGCACACCCGACCAAGCGGTGAGCCACGTCGCGATGAACTTCAGCAGCGTGTACCAAGGCGAGGCATCGGCGCTGTTGTCTAGCATGTTGCGGGTGTGGGCGTAGCCGCTGCCGTAGGTTTCGCCCAAACTGGCCCAGCCCAAGGCCGCCACGCCCAAGCCGCACAGCGCCGCAAACCACACCGGCGAGCGCTGGCGCAAGCGGCTGAACCAGTCGCCGTTTTGCCCCGACAGTGACACCACCAGCAAACGCGAGAACAAGCCCCCGGCTATCCCACTGAACAGCGTGACCACGGCGGCGGGCCACAGCAGCGTCCAACTGAAGTCTTCCACCTGAATCACGCCAAAGTAAGTGGCGTTGCCGTAGACCGACACCGCCATCAGCCCCGCCAGCACGATGGCCGCCAGCAACAAGCCGTTGCTGCGCTGCTCGGGGCGGCGGGTCAGCTCTTCGATGGCGAACATCACCCCGCCCAGCGGCGTGTTGAAGGCGGCGGCAATGCCCGCAGCGCCACCGGCCATCAGCAGGCCGTGGGTCGAGATTTGCGAGCGCTCGGGCAGCCAGCGCCGGGCGTGGTGCATCACCCCGGCGGCAATCTGCACCGACGGCCCCTCGCGCCCCAGTGACAAGCCGCCCAGCAGCCCCAAGGCGGTGAGCAGCATCTTGGCCAGACTCAGCCGCAGCGACACAAACAGCGGGCGCTGCGCCTCTTCAACGCCCGGAGTCAGCGCCGCCATGACCTGCGGAATGCCCGAGCCCGCCGCGCCCAGCACCCAACGCCGCGTGATCCAGGTGATGAGCGCGGCAATCAGCGGTGTCCAAATCCACGGCAACCACGGGTAGTCACGCGCCAAGCGAATTTGCCCAACAAAGAAATACTCCAGCGCCAACTCACACAGCCAGGTGAAGGCCACCACCGTCAAACCCGCCAAAGCGGCAAACCCCAACACCACAGCCCGCCCGACCCAAACGCGCCAATCCGACAGTTCGTTGCGTATGGCAGAGGCAATATGCGGGTGTGGACTCATAACGGTCTCAGGGTTTAGGTGAATAGATTTTGACAAATATATCATGTTACATTTGCACAAATGTAAGTAAATCATGTCAACAGGAGAAGCCAGATGGAAACAATCAGCGTCGGTCTGATGGGCTACGGCAAAGCCGGGCAAGCGGTGGCTCAGGTGCTGGGATCTGATCCGCGTTTTGACTTGCGCTGGGTGATGCGCGGCCACCATCCCGAGTCGCCCCAGTACGTGACGGGCTCGAACGTGCCCGTGGTCGGCCAAGACCAGATGCCGCTGGCCGATTGGTTGGATGCGCACCCGGTGCAGGCGCTGGTGGACTTTTCCAACGCCGAGACGGTCTACTTCTATGGTGAAGAACTGCGCCGCCGCCGCATGATGCTGGTCAGCGCCATCTCGGCCTATGACCCTGAACACTTGGCGTATCTGCGCAGCTTGGGTGCGCAAACCCGCGTGCTTTGCTCGCCCAACATCACGGTGGGCATCAACTTTTTGATCATGGCGGCCAAGCTACTGCGCAACATTGCGCCCTTTGCCGATGTCGAAATTTTGGAGCAGCACTTTCGTGAGAAGCCCGAAGTCTCGGGCACGGCGCGCAAGATTGCCGAGAGCTTGCAAGTGGACGGTGACCGCATCACCTCGCTGCGCTTGGGTGGCATCGTCGGGCACCACGAGGTGATTTTTGGCTTCCCGTACCAAACCGTGCGGCTGATTCACGACTCCATACGGCGCGAAGCCTTTGGCACCGGTGCTGCCTTTGCATTGAGCCAACTCGCGCACGCCGAGCCGGGTTTTTACACGTTTGAGGATTTGCTGATGCGCTCGGTGCGCGAGCAGTTGCTGGCTGTTCCGGCCTGAACTCACGCTGTCAGCGTGCTGTGACCACCCACAATTGCACGGCAGACCCTTGCAATCGCGTGCTCAGCCAAGCCCGTATCCGCGCCATTTCAGAACGGCTGAGGGTGTGACGCACTTCTAGCGTGGCGGCATAGCTGGTGATCGGTGTTGCTGCCGATGCAGCGCTGTTGGGTGCAGAGGCTGCCGCAGTGATCGGCACTGCGGCCGGGGGCCAACCCCAAGCGGGTGCCAAATGCACGGTGCGAATGTTGGGGTAGAGGGTTTGCAGCTCGTGTCCGATTTGGCTAAACAGTGCCGAGTCAATGCTGCGGGCACGCAAGTCGGCCTGTAACTGGGCAATTTGCCGGTCTTTGGCTTCCAGATCAGTTTGGCTGCGGTTGTACAAGTCTGCCAATAAACTGGATTTCAATGAGGTGACATCAATTTGAGTTTGGTGGTTTTGATGAACATTCAAGGTGGCTTGACTTAGACCGGCTCCTGGAAGTTTTTCGATGATGCTGGCCAATTTCTCAGTTGGAATGAATTCACCAATCAAAGTTAATTCGATGGTTTTATTTTTAGGATCAATGTCTATTTGGGATAAATGCGCACGCTGGAACTCAAAATTCTGCATCACAAAATTTTTGGCACGTGCCCTGAACAGTTCATGCTGCACCAGTTGAGCCGCCAAATACAAGCTGGGCAGTACCGTCAGCAACACGACGGTGCCCATGTAACGGCGCACACGCCGAGCGCTGGCATCGTTGAGCGGCTTCTTTTCTTCAACATGAAAAGCACGGGTGACCAGCGCGGCGGCAAAGGCGATGAACACGCTGTTGATGGTGAACAGGTACATCGCTCCCCACACAAACTCCCAGTTGCCATGTGCCAAGCCAAACCCGACAGTACAAAGGGGCGGCATCAGCGCGGTAGCGATGGCCACGCCGGGAATCAGATTGGATTTTTCTTGGCGCGTGGCTCCGATGATGCCGGCCAGTCCACCAAAAAAAGCAATCAGCACGTCCCATATGGTGGGCGAGGTGCGGGCCAGCAGCTCAGACTGGGCGGTGCTCAAGGGGCTGATGGCGAAGTAGAGCGTCGAGGTGATGAGGGCGATCAACATGGCCACACCCAAGTTGTTCAAGCTGCGCCGTACCAAGGCCAAATCCAGAATGCCTGCGCCGTAACTGATGGCCATGATCGGCCCCATCAGCGGGGAAATCAGCATCGCACCGATAATGACTGCGGTGGAGTTGACATTCAAGCCAATCGACGCGATGAATATGGCAAAGATCAACACCCATAAATTGGTGCCACGCATTTCCACCCCGGCCCGTA
>CALMOI010000413.1 GCA_937871735.1 uncultured Comamonadaceae bacterium | reverse complement strand
CAGCACCATGGCCACCAAGAGCCAGACGGCAATTTTCGAGAACCACTGATTATTCAAGCGAGGCTCCAGTCACAATATCTTCCACAAGTTGTCCTATCTGCGGGTCATTTTAGGCGTTTCAAGCTATCGCCCCGCGTTTTTTGCGGGCAACTGCCCGCTCCTCGCAAGGGATAGGCAATGTACCCGGTTGTTGCGCCCTGCGCTTTAAGCCTTCGCGGGCAACTTCAGTCCCTTGCCCACCAAAAAAGTCTCAGAAGACTTGTCCCGCGAGGCCTTAGGCTTCATCGGCTTGACCACACGGAAAGTGGCGCGAAACAGCTTGACCAAATCGTCATAGCCCGAGCCGTGAAACAGCTTGACCACCAACGCACCTTCAGGCTTGAGGTGAATTTGGGCGAACTCCACCGCCAGCTCCACCAGATGCGCGATGCGTGCAGCATCCGCCGACTCGATGCCCGACAGGTTCGGTGCCATGTCCGAAATCACCAAGTCAGTCGCCCGACCGGCCACGGCAGCTTCCAGTTGCGCCAGCACTTCGGGCTCGCGGAAATCACCTTGCAGGAATTGCACGCCCTCAATCGGCTCCATCGGCAAGATGTCCAGCGCAATGATGGTGCCATTGAGCTCGCCCGAGGCTGCGCCACCGCCCGTTGCCGTCTTGGGTGAGAATTTGCGGCGCACGTACTGACTCCAAGCTCCGGGGGTAGAGCCCAAGTCCACCACCAAATCACCGGGATGAATCAGGCCCAAAGTCTCGTCGATTTCCTTGAGCTTGTAGGCGGCGCGGGCCCGGTAGCCCTCACGCTGCGCCAGCTTGACGTAGGGGTCGTTGATGTGCTCATGCAGCCACGCCTTGTTGACTTTTTTGGTTTTGGTTTTTGTGTTCATATTGCCCTTGATAATACGGGTATGTCTCAAATTCAACTTACTCCTGCTCAACGCAAGGTTCACCGCGCTGAAGCCCACCACCTCGACCCCGTCGTCATGATCGGCGGCGATGGCCTGACCCCTGCCGTTCTCAAAGAAGCCGACGCGGCACTGAACGCCCACGGCCTGATCAAAATTCGTGTTTTAGGCGATGACCGCAACGCCCGCGAACTGATGTTTCACACGCTGGCCGAAGACCTGAGCGCCGCACAAATCCAGCACATCGGCAAGCTGCTGGTGCTGTGGCGCCCCACGCCAGAAAAAGAAAAAGCCATCGACGAAGACCGCATGCCCG
>CALMOI010000412.1 GCA_937871735.1 uncultured Comamonadaceae bacterium | reverse complement strand
CAGCCGTCACACGCCACAACCCTTTGCGCCCACCCGCCCCGATGGCTGCGCCCGCGCCGGCAGCAAAAAACGATTCGGCCATGCGTGTGCTGCGCAACAGTGCCCACAGCGCCACTCCGGTAGCACCAGCAGCGCCCGTCGCCATAAGCCAACAAGGCTTGATGAGCGAGTTGCAGTCGATGAAGGACTTGATTGAAGACCGCTTCAACACGCTGTCATGGTTGGGGCAGGCGCGCCAAAACCCAATCCAGTCGAATCTGATGCTGAAGATGATTCGCGCCGGTTACTCACCCTCGCTGGCACGCGCTGTATTGGAGCGCCTACCAGAAAGCATGGGCGCTACCGAAGCCGTGCGCTGGCTGATGGAGGTGCTGCAGCGCAACCTCAAAACCGATGCCAACTCCCGCCCGCTGTACGAAGAAGGCGGCATCTACGCGCTGGTCGGCTCGACCGGCGTCGGCAAAACCACCACCACCGCCAAGCTGGCCGCCATGTGCGCGCGCCAGCATGGCCCCAGCAGCGTCGGCCTGATCACGCTCGACACCTACCGCATCGGCGCCCACGAACAACTGCGCACCTATGGCCGGATGCTAGGCGTGGTGGCCCACTTGGCACACGACCAAGCCGCGCTGCAAGACCTGCTGAGCCTGCTGAGCGGCAAAAAAATGGTGTTGATCGACACCACCGGCGTAGCGCCGCGCGACCCGCGCAAGCGCGACATGCTGGATGTCCTGAACCTGCCGCACGTCAAGCGCCTGCTGGTACTCAACGCCGGCTGCCACGGCGACACGCTGGACGACACACTGGCCGCCTTCAAGACCGACGGCTCGCAACAAGCCATCCTGTCCAAAATCGACGAAGCCGCCAAGCTCGGTCCCTCGATCGACGCGCTGATTCGCCACCAAATGGTGCTGCGCGGCGTGACCAACGGCCAGCGCGTCCCCGAAGACTGGGAAGCTGCCGACGGCAACAAGCTGATCAACACCTCGATGCGCGCCTCGGCCCGCTCGGCGTTTGACCCCAAAGCCAGCGACCTGAACTTCTTCTTCTCCCACACGCCAGACCAATCCTTTGAAAGGGGGCTGATCGATGCTTGACCTTAGCTTGCACCAAGGCACCAGCCTGCACTGCCATACGCCCGAGATCGAATTGCGCCTGAGCGCCGTGGTCAGCCAAGGCCCCAATGGCCGTGCCTTGGAAACCCTGTGGCAGGTGTGCTCGCACCTGCAGCGCTTGGGCTATCCAGTGATCGTGCTCGACGGCACGGCAGAAGAAAGCTACGCAGCGCCCGGTCTGCAGCACCTGCTGACCAGCACGCCACGCGGCAACGGCAGTTTTGCCATCGGCGGTGCCCACGCCTCGTCACTGGCGGTGATACCGGCGTTTCAGGGTCTGTACACGCTGGCGTTTAACTCGCCGCACGTGTCGCAGCCGCTGCAAGCGCTGCAACCGCTGTTTCGCCAATATGCGCTGATCGTGGTCTATGCCTCGGTTGCCACGCTGTCAACGCCGCTGCTCAAAGGCACGGCCACCGCGCCGCTGCTGCTGATGCAACCGGGCAAGTCCGGCATTGTCACCAGCTACAAGCAACTGATACAGCTGGCGCTACACACCGGCATAGCGGGCACAGTGGCCTGTATTACCGACTCAGACCGGCCGGCACAGCGGCGCGAGATTGATGGCGAGCTGCACACACTGCGCCAATGCGCTGCGCGCCACTTGGGGCAGCAGATTGGCACTACCAGCATCTACGCCGCTAGCGCGCAAGACATGCAGCGCTTAGCGCTGCG
>CALMOI010000411.1 GCA_937871735.1 uncultured Comamonadaceae bacterium | reverse complement strand
ACTTGGCGCTGTTGTTGTGTTCCGGGGCAACGACTTCGACCTCAGCCACGGTTTTGAGCGCCTCGTACAGCGCCACAATGCCGGGGGCTTGATAGCCATCGTCGTTGGAAATCAAAATTTTCATGAGTCGTTCAGGTTTGCGACTGATTGTAGGTGGCACTCACCTCGCTACCAGAGGGGGCACCCCCTCTGGGCAGTGAATTTGTAACTAAGCCTTAGTGATTGTGGGCCAATTGACTCACCGCTGTAACCAACGCAATACCCATGCCCAGCCAAACAATTTGCATCACCGTTTCGCGGGCGGTGAGGCGTTTTTGCAATTGCGGAATCAAGTCAGCCAAAGCCACATAAATGAAGCTGCTGCTGGTGATGGTTAAGAAGTACGGCAAATACCCGTGCAACTGGTCAACCAGCAAGTAACCCACGGTGCCGCCCAGCGCCGTCACCGCGCCAGCCATTGACACTTTGACCAAAGCCATGCGCTGGCTGCCGCCGCTGCCCCCACGCAGCACCACCAAATCCCCCATGTGGTGCGGCACTTCGTGCGCCAACACCGCCAGCGTCGCCATCACGCCCAACTGCCAATTGGCGATGAAGGCAGCCGCGATCAAGATGCCATCGCCAAAGCAATGCAGGCTGTCGCCCACCAACACGGCCCAACTGCCGGGCGGATGGGCGTGATCATGGCCGTGGTGGGCATGACCACCTGACGCTGGCAACGCGGTTTTCTGCGGCGCGTAGCGGTAGGTTCGCGCAGGCGCTGGCGTAACCAGCTTGGTGGCTGCGGCTTGCACCGTGTCGTGGCGCTCGGGCTGATCGCAGTGGTGATGCTCATGGCCGTGGTGCCACAGCTCGGCTTTGTCCAGCAAGAAAAACAGCACCAGCCCGGCCAACAAGGTCATGAACAAATCATGCGGCTCCACACCGCTTTCAAAGGCCTCAGGCAGCAAATGCATGAAGGCGGTAGCCAACAGCGCACCCGCCGCCAAACTCAGCAAATGCTGGGTGTAGCGCATCAACAAACCAAAGCTCAAGGCTGCGGCAATCCAGACGCTGCCGATACCGGCAATCAAGGTGCCTATCCAAATCGAGATCAGTTGCATGGTGAATTCCAAACTAAACAAATAAAAAAAGCCGCCCTCAGGCGGCTGCTTACAGCGGCAAACGCTCGACAGCGTCAGGCCACGCCATGCTGTTTGAACCAAGCCAGCATTCGCTTCCAGCCATCTTCGGCGGGTTCTTTGCGGTAGCTGGGACGGTAGTCCGCATGGAAGGCATGGGGCGCGTCAGGGTAGACCACAAACTGCGAAGCTTGTGCCGCCGCGTTGCCCGCTGCCAGTGCAGTTTTCATCTTATCGATGGTGTCAAGCGGAATGCCGGTATCGGCCCCGCCGTACAAACCCAACACCGGCCCAGCCAGTTTGCCAGCGATGTCAAGAGGGTGCTGCGGCGTGAGTGGCGTGCTTGCGCCCACCAAGCGGCCATACCAGGCCACGCCCGCCTTGATCTTGGGGTTGTAGGCCGTGTAATCCCACACCTGCCGCCCGCCCCAGCAAAAACCCGTCACGCCCAAGCGGCTGACATCGCCGCCATGAGCCGCCGCCCATTGCACCGTGGCATCCAAGTCGCCCATCACTTGCGCGTCGGGCACTTTGGCGATGACCTCAGACATCAGCTTGGCCATCTCGCTGTAACCCTGCGCGTTGCCTTGGCGGATGAACAGCTCAGGCGCAATCGCCAAATAACCTGCGTGGGCCAAGCGGTGCGTGATGTCGGCGATGTAGTCATGCACGCCAAAAATTTCAGACAACACCAGCACCACCGGCAAATTCGTCTTGCCCAGCGGGGCCGAACGGTAGGCGGGCATTTTGAAGCCGTTCACGTCAATCGTGACCTCGCCCACGCTCAGGCCCGCCACCGGGGTGTTGATGGCCGTTTGCGCCATCACCGGCAGCACGGCAGCGGCATAGCCCGCGCCCAAAGCCACTTTCAACGCCGTGCGGCGGGTGGCACCGGCCTCGGTCGCACGACCGAGCAACAGGGCATGGACATCGTTGTTCAGATCATCACGCAGCATGGCAAAACTCCTCGGTATCGAAATCAAGATCAGTGGGCCGCACAGTTTCGCTGAAAAGCCATTGCCCCACGGGATCGCAGTCATGATCTATCTTTAATTTCTCTATTGACAGAAATTTCAGATTACCTACACTGCGCTTCATGGAACTAACTGACATTGCCAAACGCTTCGTGGTGCACTGGGGCGAAATGGGCTCCGCTTGGGGCGTGAACCGCACGGTGGCGCAGATCCACGCGCTGCTGTTTTTTCATGCCCGCCCGCTGCACGCCGAAGACATCTGCGACACCCTGA
>CALMOI010000410.1 GCA_937871735.1 uncultured Comamonadaceae bacterium | reverse complement strand
GCACATCCGCGAGCAGCTCGACCGCATGGGCATCGATGTGCCGCTGGTGGGCGACTTCCACTACAACGGGCACCGGCTGCTGACCGAGTTCCCGGCCTGCGCCCAGGCGCTGTCCAAGTACCGCATCAACCCCGGCAACGTGGGCAAGGGCGACAAGCGCGACAAGCAATTTGGTCAAATGATCGAAGCCGCCATGCGCTGGAACAAAGCCGTACGCATCGGCGTGAACTGGGGCAGTTTGGATCAAGAGCTGCTGGTCGGCCTGATGGACGACAACAGCCGCCGCGCCCAGCCTTGGGATGCGCGCCAAGTGATGTACGAAGCGCTCATCAGCTCGGCCATTGAATCCGCCCGCCGCGCTGAAGAGCTGGGGCTGGCGGGCAATCAAATTTTGCTGTCATGCAAAGTCAGTGGCGTGCAGGACTTGATCTCGGTTTACCGCGAGCTGGCGCGCCGCTGCGACTACGCCTTGCACCTGGGTCTGACCGAAGCGGGCATGGGCACCAAGGGCACCGTGGCATCGGCGACAGCGCTGTCGATTTTGTTGCAAGAAGGCATAGGCGACACCATTCGCGTCAGCCTCACGCCCCAGCCGGGCGAGGCGCGCACCCAAGAAGTCGTGATTGCCGCCGAGATTTTGCAAGCCTTGGGCTTGCGCAGTTTTGTGCCCAGCGTCACCGCCTGTCCGGGTTGTGGTCGCACCACCAGCAGCACCTTTCAAGAGCTGGCCAAGCAAATTGACGATTTCTTGCGGGCGCAAATGCCCGTCTGGCGCGAGCGCTATCCCGGCGTGGAAAAGCTGAAAGTGGCGGTCATGGGCTGCATCGTCAACGGCCCCGGCGAGAGCAAACATGCCGATATCGGCATCAGCTTGCCTGGTACCGGCGAGGCTCCTGCTGCCCCTGTCTTTATTGATGGCGAAAAGCGCCTGACCTTGCGCGGCGAACGCATCGCGCAAGAGTTTCAAGATTTGGTTGAAAACTACATCGAAAACCGCTTTGGTGCTTCGCGCACTGTGCAAGCGGACTGAACACATCTTATGGTTGAAAAAGCAAGTGCAACCCGCCCACAGCAGCGGGTGGAAAAGCCGTCGACGGGTAAATTGGTCGCCGTCAAAGGCATGAATGACATCTTGCCGCCTGACTCGGCGGCTTGGGAGTGGCTGGAAGCCAAAGTGCGCAGCCTGATGGCGCGCTATGCCTACCGCAATATCCGCACGCCCATCGTCGAACCCACGGCACTGTTTGTGCGCGGCTTGGGCGAAGTCACCGACATCGTTGAAAAAGAGATGTACTCCTTTGAGGACAAGCTCAACGGCGAAGCCCTGACCTTGCGCCCCGAAGCCACCGCAGGCGTGGTGCGCGCCGTGGTCGAGCACAACATGCTCTACGAAGGCAGTAAGCTGCTGTATTACATGGGCCCCATGTTCCGCCACGAACGTCCTCAGCGCGGTCGTTACCGCCAGTTCCACCAGATCGGCGCTGAAGTGCTGGGCTTTCCTGGCGCTGAGGTCGATGCCGAATTGATCTTGCTGGCCGACGCACTGTGGAAAGAACTGGGCCTGCGCGACGTGCGCTTGGAACTCAACAGCTTGGGCCAACCCACCGAGCGCTTAGCGCATCGTGCGGCTTTGATTGCCCACTTTGAGCAGCACGCCGACTTGTTGGACGAAGATGCTCGCCGCCGCTTGCACAGCAACCCGCTGCGCATCTTGGATACCAAAAACCCCGCGATGAAGCCCGTGGTTGAAGCTGCGCCCCAGCTCTTGGACTTCTTGGGCGAGGCCTCGCTGGCGCACTTTGCGGCACTGAAAAATATCTTGGATGCCAACGGCGTGGCCTACAGCATCAACCCGCGCTTGGTGCGGGGCATGGACTACTACAACTTGACGGTGTTTGAGTTCATCACCGAAAGCTTGGGCTCGCAAGGCACGATTTGCGGCGGCGGTCGCTATGACTACCTGATCGAGCAAATCGGCGGCAAGCCCGCCCCCGCAGTGGGTTTTGCGCTGGGCGTAGAGCGCGTGCTGGAGCTGGTGCGCGAAAGTGGCTTGCTGCCCGTCGCGCCAGCGCCCGAGGTGTATGCCGTCATTCCTGATGTTGCTGCTGTACCGCAAGCGTTCCAAGCCTTGCAAACGCTGCGCGCCGCAGGTGTCAGCGCCCAAATGCACGCTGGTGCGGGCGAGGGCATGGGCAGCATGAAGTCACAATTCAAGAAAGCCGACAGCAGCGGTGCTCGTTTCGCTTTGATCTTCGGTGCTGACGAGTTGGCTCGCGGCGAAGTCACCATCAAATCACTGCGTGATGGCAGCGGGGCGCAGCAAAGCTGGCCGTTAGCCGACTTGGCCGCTTGGGCCCAGACCCTACAATCCAACGCTTAATTTCACAGACTCATGGCACAACACCTCGATTTAGAAGAACAAGAACAGCTGGCCGAACTCAAGCATTTCTGGAGCCGCTATGGCGACCTGATTTCTTGGACGCTGATTGCTGTGCTGCTCGCTTTCGCCTCTTGGAATGGCTACAACTACTGGCAGCGCAGCCAAGCCACCCAAGCTTCCGCACTGTTTGATGAGGTTGAGCGCTCTGCTACCGCTGGCGACTTGCCGCGTTTGGAGCGCGCTTGGGCCGACATGCAAGACAAGTTCGGCTCGACCACCTACGCACAGCAAGCCGGTTTGTTGGCTGCCAAAACTCTCTATGCCAAAGACAAACTGGATGCGGCCAAAGCTGCTCTGACGCGCGTCGCCGACAAGTCTGCTGACGAAGGCTACAGCGCAGTCGCCCGCCTGCGTTTGGTGGCCGTGTTGGTGCAACAAAAGGCTTATGACGAGGCACTCAAGCAGTTGAGCATGTCGTGGCCCAAGAGCTTCGAACCCTTGGCGCAAGACCGTCGCGGTGATGTCTTTGCGCTGCAAGGCAAAAAAGCGGAAGCCATTGCCGAGTACCAAAAAGCCTACCAAGCTTTTAACGAGCAAATGGAATACCGCCGTTTGGTTGAAGTCAAGTTGACCGCTTTGGGTGCAGATCCGGCGGCAACCAAGCCAGCCGATGCCACACCCACAGGAGCAGCCAAGTGATCATTGCCACCAAACGGGCGAGTTTGAAGTGGGTTGCCTGTGCCGCAGCCGCTTTGGTGTTGTCGGCGTGCAGCAGCACTCCCGATAAACCCAAGCCAGCCGAGTTGGCTCCGAATACCGCCTTGATGGGCGTGCGGTTGGCGTGGTCGGCCAAAATTGGAACGGTTGATTTCCCCTTGGAAATGCGCACTCTGCCGGGGCAAATTGCGGTTGCCAGCACCGATGGCACAGTCGCTTTGCTCAATTCGCAAACCGGCGCTGATGTGTGGCGCACGCAAGTGGGTGAGCCGCTGACGGCTGGCGTGGGCAGCGATGGCCAGACCTCTGCTGTGGTCACGCAAAGCAATAATTTGGTCACCTTGGCCGCTGATGGACATGAGCTGTGGCGGCAAAAGCTGTCAGCGCAGGTCTACACCGCACCGCTGGTGGCAGGCGAGCGCGTGTTTGTGCTGGCAGCAGACCGAACAGTCCAA
>CALMOI010000409.1 GCA_937871735.1 uncultured Comamonadaceae bacterium | reverse complement strand
ACGGCGTGGACGAAGCCCTGCGCGTGCCCAACACCGACCTGCGCCTGTTCGGCAAGCCCGAAAGCTTCGTCAAACGCCGCATGGGCGTGGCGCTGGTGCATGACGCGGATGTGGAAGTCGCCCGCACCCAAGCCAAATTGGCCGCGAGCAAGGTCAAACCGCGCGTGGCGTGAATTTGTCACGGCCCGCTGTCGGTTTGTGCCGTCCGGGCGTGACTTAGGTCAAGACTCGATTCGCACGACCGTTCCAAAATGCTCGGAGATATTTCAAGCAAAGGACGGTTGGCATGACATTGATGCCTTGGAGCGCAGCCCTGTCGGTGGGCATGACCGAGATCGACGAGCAACACCACTGGCTGGTGGACACCCTGAACCAGCTCCACGACGAGCTGGCCGCGCACGAGCCCGACCGCGCCATGATCGGCCAAGTGCTGGAAGGGTTGATGGGCTACACCGTCAACCACTTTGTGGCCGAAGAAGTGCTGTTCCAACGCTACGCCTACCCGCAAGCCAGCGCCCACAAGGCGATGCACGACCAGTTCACGCGCCGCGTCATGGACATGCTCACCGAGCATGAAAGCGGCAAGAATTTGGGCGGCGAAGTGCTGGAGCTGCTCAAAGAATGGCTGGTGCAGCACATCATGGGTGCAGACAAATCCTACGTGCCTCACTTGAGCGCCGCGCAAGAGGCCGAGCGCCTGATTGCCGCCGTGCGCTGAGATCTGCCACCACGGGCCGTGTCGTGCCGATGAGGGGTCGCCGTGGTCTACTTTGAAGCGAGCCCCGCCTGTTGCGCCGCTTGCCAAGCGGCCAACTCTGAAGGCCGCAATCCGTAGCGGGCCAGCACGCCTTCATGCAAACGTCGCAGCTCTTCAATGATCAAGGCGCGCACGTTGGCTTGGGCGGCGGGCGGGACTTGGTTGGCTACGGTAGTTTCGATGAGGTGCAGCGCGTCGGTGTGCGGCTGGCGTACCACCTCGGCGATGGTGTGTTTGATGACCTCTCGCCACGCCAGACGCAGCGGGTCAGGCTCGGGCACATCATGGCGAATCGCCAAATACTCTTGGGTCGAGCGTTCATAAGCCCAGACGTACAAGTCGCGCAGCAGTTCAACCCGCGTCATTTCATAAACCCCGAGCATGGCGCGGCTGTAGGCGGCTTCGGGCACATCCAAAAACGTGAGGGGGCACAGGTTGGCCCGGAACAGCGGCAGGTTGGCCGCCAAGCGCGAGGTGCGTTTGTTGATGTCGGCAAAGGGCTGCAAATAGGGCAAATGCACCATCACAAAAAATGACTGCTCAAACGGGTCGGCAATCTGGCTGGCTTTGAACAGCAGGGTGTTGAAGGCTGCGTCAATCTGCGCAGGCACTGACAGCGGGCGGTACACGCTCAGGCCGATGTCTACCGCGTGTTGGCGGATGCGGCCTTCGTCAGCCGGGTTGGGCAGCAGGTTTTCTGCCAGCGCGCTGTGCAAGTTCAGCAGCGTGAAGCGGTTGAAGCCGACGCTGCCCATGTTGTCCACCAGCAGCTCAATGGCGGCTTTGTGGTTCAAGATCATTTGGGTTTCCATCACGCCCTTGCCTTGCGCGGCGCGGCCATGCGCGATCAGTTCCACGGTGTCCAGCCGCGAGTAGGTGTTGCCCTCCAAGTGGCTGGAGGCCCAAGACAAATCAATCAGCAGCCGATTCAAAATCGCCCGACTGTAGGTGCCCGCTGCGGCGTGGACTTGGGGCGTGCGACCCATGCGGTGCAGTTGCTGGCGCAGTGGCTCGCTCAGGTAATAGGTCTGGTTGGGTTGGTAGCTGTCCAGAAAATCCGTCTGGTAGCCCACCGGCTTGCGCGCCGCCACCGCCTGCCCCACATAAGCCAAGATGTCGCGGCTGTCGGCAGACAGGGCCAGACCGCCCAGTCCATCCGCCAGCACCGGCGCAGCAGTTGCCGTTGGCGCTGTGCCCGTCGGCGTGGTCGTGACCCACAGATAACGGCGGCTGCGGCCTTCACCTTGCGCCAGCACCAGTCCCCTATCGGCCCATTGGCGCAGCCACCGCTGCGCTGTGCGGCGTGCCACTTGCGGGTGCTGAGTCAACAACTCGGCCAGCGTCAGCCCCGATGGCGTTTGTTGCAAGGTATGAATCAGGTCGGTGGTCATGGCGCAGATGGCGCGAAAGTGGCGCGATTACAAATCAAAGTGGCGCGATTGTGGCGCGATTGCCTGTTGCGTGGCGCGATTCGTGCCGTGACCGCCGCGCCGGCTCAGGGTAAACACCGATCCGGGGCTGGTGCTGGGCCTGCGGTAGGTCAAATGTGCGAGGCGGGGGCGCTCTGAGAATAGCGCGCTCATCCACATTGCATTCGCAGAGAAAGGACGGCCCGCATGACCTTCATGCCCTGGAGCCCAGCCCTGTCGGTCGGGCGTGCCGATATTGACGAGCAGCACCACTGGCTGCTCGACACCATGAACCAACTGCACGACCAGTTGACCGCCGCAGTCCCTGATCGCTTGCTGGTGGCCCACGCGCTGGAGGGCTTGATGGACTACACCATGAACCACTTCGTGGTGGAAGAGATGCTGTTTGAGCAATACAACTACCCGCACGCCGCCGCGCACCGGCAGTTGCACGACCAGTTCACCTACAAGCTGATGGCGCTGATCACCGACTTTGAAAACGGCAACGACTTGGGCAGCGATGCGCTAGAGATGTTCCGCGATTGGCTGGTCAACCACATCATGGTGGCTGACAAAGCCTATGTGCCGTACTTGAGCGAGGCTTGCTGCGCCTGAGCTTGGGCAATGGCGGGCATCATCCCTTCGATCCAGTCGGCCAGCTCGCGCACATGCTGGGCCACTTGCACGCCCAGCGGCGTGAGGCTGTAGTCCACATGCGGCGGCACTACCGGGTGCGCCAGCCGCTGCACAAAGCCATCGGCCTCCAGCCATTGCAGGGTTTGCGCCAGCATCTTCTCGCTCACGCCACCGATGCGGCGGCGCAGCTCGCTGAAGCGCTGCGTGCCCCCGGCCAGCAAAGCCACCAGCACCAGCACGCCCCAGCGGCTGGTCACATGCTGCAACACGGCGCGTGACGGGCATTGAGCCGCAAACAAATTGCCGCGCAGCAGCGGCTCGGCATCCAACAGCGCTTCATCGGTCATGGGTACTTACCTCCAGGTTGGTACTTACTAAAAGTTAGTTTAAATGGGACGATGGCTCCCGTCACTTACTTTTGTGCAACCCGAGGAGTTTTTTCATGATCGTCATCACTGGTGCAACGGGCCAACTGGGCCGCTTGGTCATTCAACACTTGCTGGCACGCGGCGTCGCGGCCAACCACATCGCCGCCGCTGTGCGCAGCCCGGCCAAAGCCGCCGACTTGGCCGCCCTGGGCATCGAGGTGCGCGAAGCCGACTACAACCGCCCCGACACCCTGACCCGCGCCTTCGCCGGGGCCAGCCGCGTGCTGCTGATTTCGTCCAGCGAAGTCGGCCTGCGCTTGCCCCAGCACCGCGCCGTGATCGAAGCCGCGCAGGCCGCTAACGTGGGCCAACTGGTCTACACCAGCTTGCTGCGCGCCGACACCTCGCCGCTGGGGCTGGCCGCCGAACACCGCGCCACCGAGGCGCTGATCCAAGCCAGCGGTCTGCCCCACGCCATTTTGCGCAACAGCTGGTACACCGAAAACTACTTGGCCAGCGTGCCGCCCGCGCTGCAATACGGGGCCTTCATCGGCTCGGCAGGCACGGGCCGCATCGCCTCCGCTACCCGTTCTGACTACGCCCTGGCTGCCGCTGCCGTGCTGACCCAGCCCGTGGGCGACAACCGCGTCTATGAACTGGCCGGTGACAGCGCCTACACCCTGACCGAACTGGTGGCCGAACTGAACCGCCAAACCGGCAAAACCGTGGTCTACAAAGACCTGCCCCAAGCCGACTTTGAAGCCGCGTTGCTGGGCGCGGGCCTGCCCGCAGGCTTGGCCGCACTGCTGGCCGATTCGGACGCAGGCGCAGCGCAAGGCGCACTGTTTGACGGTGGAAAGCAGCTCAGCACCCTGATTGGCCGCCCGACGACGCCGCTGGCGGTGGCGCTGACCGCTGCGCTGGCAGGCTGAGGCCGCCTACAGCGCCAAACCCAAAAACTGACTGTATTCGCCGCGCCAGCAACACAGCTATCAGGCGCGGCGTACTTGCCCGGTAACTGCGGAAACTCCGTTTCAAACCCCTGAAAGTCCAGACTCGCCGACGGATTAGTCACGTACTCGCGGAAGATGGCGAGGACTTCGGGCAGGTCTGTGGAGAAATGGGCGGTGGTTATGTTTGTTGAGTGTTTGTGATTAATTTGGAATTTGAATTCCATGAGTTTTTTGATGATTTTCGCTGTTTTTATTTATGTGGTCTAAGATTTTATATCTAAAATTACTGATGGATAAATTGAAGATTGCTTCTTTTATAGATTTTTGTGTTATGTTTGGTCTCGATCTTGATTTTGATAGTTCTTCTATTTCACTAAATAATTTCTCAATTTCCTCATCTTGAGATATGTCATATGGCATGTTAAAAATCTCGTATTTACTAAACATCCTCATTAATTTTGTATCGTTCCCCATTAGATTATTTGCCTTGTCTTCAAATAATTGCGCTGGATTTTTATCGACTTCAATAATTTTTTTGTTGACCAGTTCTGAGTAGTCTTC
>CALMOI010000408.1 GCA_937871735.1 uncultured Comamonadaceae bacterium | reverse complement strand
GCTGGCGCGCTGCGCGTGGCCACCCGCGAAGGCGTAGGCCAGTGGACAGTACACCAGTGGATCAAAAAGGCCGTGCTGCTGAGCTTCCGCCTGAACGACAACCGCCCCATCAACGCAGGCGAGCTGACCTACTTCGACAAAGTGGACACCAAGTTCTCGGGCATGAGCGCCGAAGCACTGGCCGCCACCGGCGTGCGCGTGGTGCCGCCCGCTGTGGCGCGTCGCGGCAGCTTCATCGCTCCCGGTGCGATCTTGATGCCGTCTTACGTCAACATCGGCGCTTACGTGGATGCGGGTACGATGGTGGACACCTGGGCCACCGTCGGCTCTTGCGCGCAAATCGGCAAGGGCGTGCACTTGTCGGGCGGCGTGGGCATTGGCGGCGTGCTGGAACCGCTGCAAGCCAACCCGACCATCATTGAAGACAACTGCTTCATCGGCGCACGCTCGGAAGTGGTTGAAGGCGTGATCGTCGAAGAAAACTCCGTGCTGGGCATGGGCGTTTACTTGGGCCAAAGCACCCCGATTTTTGACCGCGCTACCGGCGAGATCAGCTATGGCCGCGTGCCCAGCGGCTCGGTGGTGGTCAGCGGCAACTTGCCCAAGACGGCAGCCAACGGCGCGCCTTACAGTATGTACGCAGCCATCATCGTCAAGCGCGTGGACGCGCAAACGCGCTCCAAGACCAGCATCAACGACTTGCTGCGCGACTGAGCTGCTTGACCTGAAACCCACCGGAACCACCCCATGAGCATGATGGAGCGCATCTTGCGCTTGATGGCCGAGCGCAAGGCATCGGACGTGTACCTGTCGGCGCACTCGCCCGCGATCATCAAAATCAACGGCCAATGCATCCCGATGAACAACCAAGTGTTGCCGTCCGATGCGCCCCTGAACTTGCTGGCCGAAGTGGTTCCGCCCAACCGCATAGAAGAGCTGAAAGAAACCGGCGAGCTGAACATGGCCATTCCGCTGGCCGATGTCGGCAACTTCCGGCTCAGTGCGCTGCGGCAGCGCGGCACCTATGCGGCGGTGATTCGCTACATCACCAACGACATTCCGCCGCTGGCGACCTTGAACGTGCCGCTGATCTTGCGCGACCTGATCATGGAAAAGCGCGGGCTGATTTTGATGGTCGGGGCCACCGGCGCGGGCAAATCAACCACGCTGGCTTCGATGATGGACTTCCGCAACGAAAGCGTGCCGGGCCACATCTTGACCATTGAAGACCCGGTGGAATTCGTGTTCCGCAACAAGAAGTCGGTGGTGAACCAGCGCGAGGTGGGCAGCGACACCCACTCGCTGGCCGTGGGCCTGAAAAACGCCCTGCGCCAAGCGCCTGACGTGATCTTGATTGGCGAAATCCGCGACCGCGAAACCATGTCAGCCGCCATTGCCTATGCGCAATCGGGCCACTTGTGTTTGGCGACCATGCACGCCAACAACAGCTACCAAGCGCTGAACCGGATCTTGAGCTTTTACCCGGCAGAAATCCGCCCCACGCTGCTGGGCGATTTGAGCTCGGCGCTGAAAGCCATCATCTCGCAGCGGCTGCTGCGCACGCCGCAAAACAGCCGCGTGCCCGCCGTGGAAGTCATGCTCAACAGCCGCTTGATTGCCGAATTGATCGAGCAAGGCGACTTCTCAGGCGTGAAAGAGGCCATGAACAACTCCATGTCCGACGGCTCGCAAACCTTTGAGGCCGACATTGCCCGCCTGATCACCGAAGGCAAAGTCGACAGGCGCGAAGGCATCGCCAACGCCGACTCGCCCACCAACTTGATGTGGCGGCTGCAAAACACCTACGCCAAAGAAAACGCGCCTACCGCCGAGTCCGAAGAGCCCGAAAACGAAGCCTCGTTCACCGAAATCACGCTGGATGTCCACGACGACAAATCAGCGCCCTGACCCCTTTTTCCTGCACTTTTATGTCTGCCACGCTGCGCCTTGCCGAGCAACTGATCTCGCGCCCCTCCGTCACGCCTGCTGATAGCGGCTGCATTGAGCTGCTGTCGGCGCGCCTTGCGCCGTTGGGCTTTCACTGCGAGGTCATTGACAGCGGCCCGGCAGATTTTCGGGTGCGCAACCTGTGGGCCACGCGCCCGGCCAGCGGCCCCACGCTGGCCTTTGCCGGTCACACCGACGTGGTGCCCACCGGCCCACTCGATGCGTGGGACAGCGACCCCTTCACCCCCACGCACCGCGACGGCAAGCTCTATGGCCGGGGCGCGAGCGACATGAAAACCTCGCTGGCCGCGATGGTGGTGGCGGTTGAAGAATTCCTCGCCGCCCAACCCGCCACGCCGCTGGGCTTGGCCTTTTTGCTGACCAGCGACGAAGAAGGCCC
>CALMOI010000407.1 GCA_937871735.1 uncultured Comamonadaceae bacterium | reverse complement strand
TGGAGCATGCAAATACACCTTAGAAAAACTTCGGGTTAACCCCGAAATTTGAGGCCGTAGTGTGACTGAACTCCGCCCAAAATGCAAGCGGCTGCCCAAAATTTGGGCAGCCGCTTACAGGGTTTTACAGCGTTAACAGAACAGCAAGTTAGTGCCTGCTGTCGTGATAAACCTTATCGCGCCGCGTTGGCGTCGGCCACGGTCAGGGCTGTCATGTTGACCAAACGGCGCACGGTGGTGCTGGCCGTCAAAATGTGCACCGGCTTGGCCGCGCCCAGCAAGATCGGGCCAATGGCAATGTTGCCGCCAGCCGCTGTTTTCAGCAGGTTGTAGGAGATATTGGCCGCGTCGATGTTGGGCAACACCAGCAAATTGGCATCGCCTGCCAAGGTGCTGTTGGGGATCAAAGCGTGGCGGGCCGCGCCATCCAAGGCCACATCGCCGTGCATTTCGCCGTCCACTTCCAGCCACGGGGCTTGGGTGCGCAACAGCTCCAGCGTCCGGCGCATTTTGAGCGCGCTGGGCTGGCTGGAGGAGCCAAAGTTAGAGTGCGACAGCAGCGCCGCCTTGGGGCGCAGGCCAAAGCGCATCATCTCTTCGGCGGCCATCATGGTGATTTCGCACAGCTCTTCAGCCGTCGGGTCGTAGTTGATGTGGGTGTCCACCAAGAACACTTGGCGGCCCGGCAGCATCAACCCGTTCATGCACGCATAGGTGTTGACCCCGGCGCGCTTGCCGATCACTTGATCCATGTAGTTCAGGTGCAGCGAGGTGCTGCCCCACGTACCGCAAATCAGGCCATCGGCATCGCCTTTGTGAACCAACATCGCGCCAATCAGCGACAGGCGGCGGCGCATTTCAATCTTGGCCATCTGGGCGGTGATGCCCTTGCGCTCGGTCATGCGGTGGTAGGTTTGCCAGAAGTCGCGGTAGCGATGATCTTGCTCGACGTTGACGATGTCGTAATCCAGCTCTTCCTTCAGGCGCAGACCGAATTTTTCGATGCGCTTGGCAATCACTGCTGGGCGACCAATCAAGATCGGGCGCGCCAGACCTTCATCGACCACGATTTGCGCGGCACGCAACACGCGCTCGTCTTCGCCTTCGCTGTAGGCGACGCGCTTTTTGTGCGCCACTTTGGCCGCCGTGAAAATCGGCTTCATGATGGTGCCGGACGCATAGACAAAGCTTTGCAGCTTTTCGCGGTAAGCGTCCATGTCGGTGATGGGGCGCAGCGCCACGCCACTGTCTGCGGCGGCTTGAGCCACAGCGGGAGCAATCTTCATCATCAAGCGCGGGTCAAACGGCTTGGGGATCAAATACTCAGGGCCGAAAGCCAGTTGCTCACCCGCGTAGGCTGCGGCCACCACTTCGCTTTGCTCAGCCTGGGCCAGCTCGGCAATCGCGTAGACGGCGGCCAGTTCCATCTCCAGCGTGATGGTGGACGCGCCCGCATCCAGCGCACCCCGGAAGATGTACGGAAAGCACAGCACGTTGTTGACTTGGTTCGGGTAGTCCGAACGGCCCGTGGCCATGATGGCGTCGTCGCGCACAGCCTTCACGTCTTCGGGCAAGATTTCTGGGTTGGGGTTGGCCAGCGCAAAAATCACCGGGCGCGCCGCCATGTTGCGCACCATGTCTTGCTTGAGCACGCCGCCTGCCGACAGCCCCAAGAACACATCCGCGCCAACGATGACTTCAGACAGCTTGCGTGCGTCCGTCTTTTGGGCGAAGAACGCCTTATCTTCGTCCATCAGCTCGGTGCGGCCTTCGTAGACCACACCCGCCAGGTCGGTGACCCAGATGTTTTCACGCGGAATGCCCAGCTTGACCAGCAAACCCAAGCAGGCCAAGGCCGCTGCGCCCGCGCCCGAGGTGACCAACTTGACCTGCGACGGGTCTTTGCCCGCCACCTTCAGGCCGTTCAAAATGGCCGCGCCCACGGTGATGGCCGTGCCGTGTTGGTCGTCGTGGAAGACGGGGATGTTCATGCGCTCGCGCAGCTTGCGTTCAATGTAGAAGCAGTCTGGCGCTTTGATGTCTTCGAGGTTGATGCCGCCAAACGTCGGCTCCAGCGAAGCGATGATCTCGACCAGCTTGTCCGGGTCTTTTTCGTTGATTTCGATGTCGAAGACATCAATATCAGCGAATTTCTTGAACAGAACGCCCTTGCCTTCCATCACCGGCTTGCCAGCCAGCGGGCCGATGTCGCCCAGGCCCAGCACGGCGGTGCCGTTGGTGATCACGC
>CALMOI010000406.1 GCA_937871735.1 uncultured Comamonadaceae bacterium | reverse complement strand
GCTTCGCCACCGTGGGCGAAATCGAAACCCACTTTGGCTGCAAACCCGGCTACCTGGGCCCGGTCAAGCTGCTGCAACCGCTCAAAATTGTGGCCGACCGCGAAGTCGCCGTCATGGCCGACTGGGTCTGCGGAGCCAACGTCGAAGGCTTCCACACCACGGGCGTGAACTGGGGCCGCGACTTGCCCGAGCCCGATCTGGTGGCCGACATCCGCAATGTGGTCGCTGGCGATGCCTCGCCCGACGGCTTGGGCGTGCTGGCGATTGAGCGCGGCATTGAAATCGGCCACATCTTCTATTTGGGCACCAAGTATTCCCAAGCGATGAACGCCACCTTCCTCGGCGAAAACGGCAAACCAGCTCACTTTGAGATGGGCTGCTACGGCATTGGCGTGACACGCCTGCCCGCCGCCGCCATCGAGCAAAGCCATGATGAGCGCGGCATCATCTGGCCCGACGCGATTGCGCCCTTCACCGTGGTGGTCTGCCCCATCGGCATGGATCGCAGCCCCGCCGTGCAAACCGCTGCCCAAGCGCTGCACGACGAGCTGGCCGCCCGTGGCATCGATGTGCTGCTGGACGACCGTGGCGAGCGCCCCGGCGCGATGTTTGCCGACTGGGAGCTGATCGGCGTGCCGCACCGCGTGGTGATTTCGGATCGTGGCCTCAAAGAAGGCCAGCTCGAATACCAACACCGCCGCGCCACTGCCGCCACCAAAGTCCCCGCCGCCGAGGTGCTTGATTTTGTACTGGCCCAACTTGCCACCCCGGTGGTCGCTGAGGCCGCTGCGGCCCAGTGAGCACGCGCCCCTCGCCGTTGTCAGCCCGTGGGCTGACGCGCCGCGCTTGCCTGGCCCTGCCTCTCGCTGGGTGGACGCTGTCCGCCGCCCGGTCTGCTTGGGCGGGCGGTCAGTTGGAAGAGCCGCTGATCGACTCGGTGCGCTCAGCCCTGAGCGCCGCCATTGCCAACAGCGCCCCGCCCATTCCCGAGTTCACCGACACCGAGTCGCGCCTCAAGTACCTGCGCTGGCTCGGGGCGATGATGTTTCGGCTGCGCCGCCGCAAGCCCGACTTCGACACCCGAAAAGAGTTTCTGCAAACCATCTGGTACGAAAGCCGCCGTGCGGGGCTGGACGTGTCGCTGGTGATGGGCTTGGTGCAGGTGGAAAGCGGTTTTCGCAAGTACGCCGTCAGCCCGGTGGGCGCGCGCGGCTACATGCAGGTGATGCCGTTTTGGACGCGCTCCATCGGCGACAGCGATTCAGCCAAGCTGTTTCACATGCAGACCAACCTGCGCTTTGGCTGCGTCATCATGCGCCACTATCTGGATCGTGAGCGCGGTGATTTGTTCTTGGCGCTGGGCCGCTACAACGGCTCACGCGGCAAGCCCGAGTACCCGAATGCGGTGTTCGGGGCGCAAAAGCAGTGGGAGTTCACCGGCGCTTGATGGGGCGTCCAATCGGAGGGGCGGGTTGCGCCAGAGGGGCACAGAGCTTCAGCATCCATGCGCCTACCTGCCGGAAGTTTTGTGGATTTCTGAAGCCAAAGCGAGACTCGCGACTGATCGTCCATTCATACCCACACTGGGTACACAGGCCATAGGCGGAGCTGGGATCTAAGATCACGTGGGTTCCGCAGACACGACAAGTGGCCAAGGTCGTCGAGAGTTCTAATCCTGTCTGCAACCCGCTGCGGGTGGCCTCATTGGCTCCGTGGGTTCGTGCCAAGTCGAGAATTTCAAGTGAACTCTTGAATCGATTGACAATCTTGATGCCCTGGCTGGATTTTAAGAATGCAGAT
>CALMOI010000405.1 GCA_937871735.1 uncultured Comamonadaceae bacterium | reverse complement strand
GTCTTGTGGCCCAAGCCACACGCGAGGCCGGTGGCCGCGTGGTCGGCATCATTCCGCAGGCTTTAGTGGAAAAAGAATGGGCCGACACCCTGTGTACCGAGCTGCACATTGTCGACACCATGCACGAGCGCAAGCGCATGATGGCCGAGCGCGCCGATGCCTTCATCGCTTTGCCCGGCGGCATTGGCACCTTTGAAGAGTTCTTCGAGGTCTGGACATGGCGGCAACTGGGCTACCACGACAAACCCGTCGGCTTGTTGAACCAAACCGGCTACTACGACACCTTGCTGACTTTTTTTCAATTCACCGTGCAGCAGCAGTTCATGAGCGACTGGCAAATGGACTTGATCCGCGTTGGCACCGAAGCCGTGCCGCTGCTGCAAGAGCTGGTGCAGGCCGCAGGTTGCACACCCGCCCCGCACTTGGATGCGATTTAAAACCCGCGCGCCCATGAAAAACGCGCCCTGAAGGCGCGTTGGTGACTTCGCCCGACGGCGGCGCGCGTCGGGCAGTGCTGAATCAAACAGCAGAGTCGTCGATCTCACCGGTGCGGATGCGCACCACGCGATCCACGCTGGTCACGAAAATTTTGCCGTCACCGATCTTGCCTGTGCGAGCGGCGCGCACGATGGCATCGACGCAGCGGTCAGTGTCTTCATCTCTCACCACGACTTCGACCTTCACCTTCGGCAAAAAGTCCACCACGTATTCCGCACCGCGATACAGCTCGGTGTGGCCCTTTTGACGGCCAAAACCACGGACTTCGGTCACCGTCAAACCCGTCACGCCGCACTCGGCCAGTGCCTCGCGGACTTCTTCCATTTTGAAGGGCTTGATGATGGCGGTAATTTGTTTCATGTTGTGTTCCTCGGGTTGGGTAAGTTCAGGCTACGTCATCGTAGCGGCTGTACGTTGAAGGCGCTGCCGCAGCCAGCTTAGGCGCGGAATTTACTCGTCATAGGATAGCGCCAATCCTTACCAAAACTGCGGTGCGTGACGCGGATTCCCACCGGGGCTTGGCGGCGCTTGTACTCGTTGAGCTTGATCAGGCGGGTTACTTTTTCCACGTCAGCGCGGGCAAAACCGGCGGCTACGATGTCTTCCAGCGACTCATCGTTTTCCATGTAACGCTCCAAAATCTCGTCCAGCACTTCGTAGGGCGGCAGGCTGTCTTGGTCGGTTTGGTCAGGGCGCAGTTCGGCGCTGGGCGGGCGGGTGATGATGCGCTCGGGAATCGGATTCAAGCCGGTGCCATACGGATCGTTGGCGTTGCGCCAGTACGCCAGCCGGAATACGGTGGTCTTGACCAAGTCTTTGATCACAGCAAAGCCGCCCGCCATGTCGCCGTACAGCGTGCAATAGCCAGTAGCCATCTCGCTCTTGTTGCCGGTGGTCAGCACGATAGAACCCAGTTTGTTGGACAGCGCCATCAGCAGCGTGCCCCGGATGCGGGCCTGGATGTTTTCTTCGGTCGTGTCTTCAGCGCGGCCTTCAAACAGCGGGGCCAGCGAGGTTTTGAAGGCCGCGAACTCCGGCAAGATGCTGATCTCGTCATAGCGCACGCCCATGCGGGCGGCCATGTCGCGCGCATCAATCCAGCTGATGTCCGCCGTGTAGGGCGAGGGCATCATCACCGCACGCACTCGGTCTTTGCCTATCGCATCGACGGCAATCGCCAGCACCAACGCCGAATCAATGCCGCCCGACAAGCCCAGCAACGCACCCGGAAAACCGTTTTTACCGATGTAGTCACGCACGCCAAGTACCAGCGCGTCCCACAAATCGGCATCTGGCGTGCGTTCGGCGGCAATGTCGGCGCTGAAGCTCACGCCCGCAGGCGCGGTCTGCACGTCGGTGTAAAACAGCGCCTCGGTAAAACTGGGCGCACGCCCGGCCACTTGGCCCGCCGCATCCAGCACGAAAGAATGGCCTTCAAACACCACCTCGTCTTGGCCGCCCACCAAGTGCGCGTAGACCAGCGGCAAGCCGCAGTCTTGCACGCGCTGGCGCATCATGGCTTCGCGCTCGTAGCCTTTGCCGACGTGAAACGGCGAGGCGTTGATCACCGCCAGCAGCTCGGCTCCGGCTTCTTTGGCCAACTGGGCGGGCTGGGCAAACCAAGCGTCTTCGCAAATCAACAGGCCGATGCGCAGGCCACCGGCCTCGAACACGCACACGCCTTGACCCGGCGTGAAGTAGCGGCGTTCGTCAAAGACTTGGTAGTTGGGCAACTCGCGCTTGGCGTAGCAAGCCACCACCTCGCCGCCGCGCAGCACGCTGGCGCTGTTGTGACGCTCTTGCACCGCCACGCTGCGGGTGCGGCGGTCGCCGCCCGTGGGATGGCCGACCACCACCGTCAGGTCTTTCAAGTCGGCCAACGCCGAGGCCACGGATTTCACGGCATCATCACATGCAGCGATGAAGGCGGGGCGCAAAAACAGGTCTTCTGCCGCGTAGCCGCAGATCGACAGCTCGGGGGTCAGCAGCAGCCGCGCCCCGGCGGCGTAGGCGCTGCGGGCAGCGTCCACGATGCGGGTCGCGTTGCCCGCGAGATCGCCCACCACGAAATTGAGCTGGGCAATACAGATTTTGAGAGTCATACAAGTGCCAAAAAACGATACAAATGATTATGTCATCCAGGTGCTGGACTCGCCGTTGGCGCTGCCCGCTGCGGCTTGGGACGATTTGCTGGCGCGTCAAACCCAGCCCACGCCGTTCATGCGCCACGCTTACCTTGCGGCGCTGCACACCAGCGGCTGCGCCAGCCCCGCCACAGGCTGGACGGCGCGCTTCATCACCCTGTGGCGCGGCGAGCAACTGGCCGCCGCCTGCCCGCTGTACCTCAAAAGCCATTCGCGCGGCGAGTACGTGTTCGACTGGGCTTGGGCCAATGCCTACGCGCAGCACGGGCTGAACTATTACCCCAAAGCCATCGTCGCCGTGCCGTTCACACCCGTACCCGGCACACGCTTGCTGGCCCAAGATGCCGCCGCCCGCACGGCGCTGGTCAAAGCGGTGCTGGATTGGTGCCAAGAAACGCAAGTCTCCTCCCTGCACCTGCTGTTCGCCGCCGACGATGACCTGGCCGCCTGCCAGCAAGCCGGATTGATGCAGCGCGACACGGTGCAGTTTCACTGGCAGCGCCCGCCTGCCTTGAACGCCGATGCCACTTTCGACGACTTCCTCGCCACGCTGAATCAAGAAAAGCGCAAAAAAATCCGCCAAGAGCGCCGCAAGGTACACGACGAGGGCGTGACGTTTCGCTGGACACGCGGGGCCGCCATCAGCGCCGCCGACTGGGCGCTGTTTGAACGCTGCTACGAGCGCACTTACCTCGAACACGGCAATCACCCCTATCTCAACCACGCTTTTTTCACCCGCATGGCGCAGGACATGCCGAACAACTGGCTGCTCTTCATCGCCGAGCGTGCGGGCCAGCCCATCGCCGCCAGCCTGATCGCGGTTCAAGGTGATGTGGCCTATGGCCGCTACTGGGGCGCGCTAGAGCGGGTGGATTGCCTGCACTTTGAAGCCTGCTACTACCAACCATTGCAGTGGTGCATGGCACACGGCAT
>CALMOI010000404.1 GCA_937871735.1 uncultured Comamonadaceae bacterium | reverse complement strand
CGGCCAGCTCTTGGTACATCAGCTCGCGTGCGGCGCGGTCGTCACTGAAGACGCGCACTTTGATCAGGCCGTGGGCATTGAGTGCGGCATCGATTTCTTTGCGCACGTTGGGGGTAATGCCGTCGCTTCCCACCATGACCACAGGGTTCAGGTGGTGGGCTTGGGCGCGTTGTTCCCGGCGCTCGGCCGGAGTCAGTTCAATTTGGGACATGGGTCGTATTATCGAGGTAGGAAGAAAGAAATATGAAAGTCAAAACCCAAAGCAAGAAGGTCAACAAGGCGTGGCTCAATGACCATGTCAATGACACTTATGTCAAATTGGCCACAAAAGAAGGTTTTCGCGCCCGCGCCGCCTACAAACTCAAGGAAATTGATGAGCAGTTTGGTCTGATTCGCCCTGGTCAATTGGTGGTTGATTTGGGCTGTACACCCGGTGCTTGGAGCCAATATTTGCGCCGCAAAATGTCACCAACGGGCGCAGCCTCTGGCACGCTCAATGGCTGCATCATTGGTTTGGATTTGTTGGCAATGGAGCCGATTGACAGCGTGTTGTTCTTGCAAGGCGATTTTCGCGATGGGGCTGTGTTGCGGCAGTTGGAGGCTGCTATGCAAGGCCGCCAAGCTGACTGTGTGGTGTCCGATATGGCACCCAATTTATCCGGCAATAGTGCGACAGACGCGGCGCGTATTGAACATCTGGTCGAATTGGCGGTGGATTTTGCATGCCAGCACATGAAGCCTGAAGGCGCTTTGGTGGTCAAACTGTTCCACGGCGCAGCCTACGACCCGTTAGTTCGGTTATTTAGAAACACTTTTCGCGCAGTCAAGGCGGTTAAGCCCAAAGCCTCGCGCGATAAATCAGCTGAAACCTTTTTGGTCGGTATCGGCCTCAAGGCGCTCAGCTGATGGCTAGCAAAGTCCGTGTACAGCCTATGGCTGACCGGGGACTTTGCTAAAGCCCGTCAATTGAAAAGTCTAAAATCGCAGTTATATAAATCGTGTCTTTTTTCGCTTCTGACTCTGGAGTCCCGCTTGAATAATCAGTGGTTTTCAAAAATAGCCGTGTGGCTGGTCATCGCCATGGTGCTGTTCACCGTGTTCAAACAATTTGACACGCGTACCGGCGGGCCTGCCAGCCACGTTGGTTACTCCGAATTTTTGGACGATGTGCGCAGCAACCGTATTAAAAGCGCCATCATCCAAGAGGGCGCTGGTGGTAGCGAAATTGTTGCGCTCACCAACGACGATCGCCGCATTCGTACCACCGCTACCTACCTCGACCGAGGTTTGGTGGGTGACTTGATCAACAACAATGTCAAATTTGACGTCAAGCCCCGCGAAGAGGGCTCGCTGCTGATGACGCTGCTGGTCAGCTGGGGACCGATGCTGCTGTTGATTGGCGTCTGGGTCTACTTCATGCGCCAGATGCAAGGCGGTGGCAAAGGTGGCGCTTTTAGCTTCGGCAAAAGCAAGGCGCGCATGATGGACGAGGCCAACAACACCGTGACCTTTGCCGATGTGGCCGGTTGCGATGAGGCCAAAGAAGAAGTCCGCGAAGTAGTCGATTTCTTGAAAGACCCGAGCAAATTCCAAAAACTCGGCGGTCGTATTCCGCGCGGCTTGCTGCTGGTGGGCCCCCCCGGTACCGGTAAAACGCTGTTGGCTAAGTCGATTGCTGGCGAAGCCAAGGTGCCGTTCTTCTCGATTTCAGGTTCTGACTTTGTTGAAATGTTTGTCGGCGTGGGCGCTGCCCGCGTGCGTGACATGTTCGAAAACGCCAAAAAGAACGCCCCGTGCATCATCTTCATCGACGAACTCGATGCCGTCGGTCGCCAGCGCGGTGCCG
>CALMOI010000403.1 GCA_937871735.1 uncultured Comamonadaceae bacterium | reverse complement strand
TGAAATCCCAGGGGCCGCGGGCATTGGCGTCGAACTCGACGGTGATGGTGCGCGACAAATCAACCTGCGTATTGGCGGGCAAGCGCGCAGCTTGGCCCGCTGTGCCATTGCCCGGCACTTGGCGCTCAGACAGCGCCAAGATGTTCAGCCCCGTGACCTCGCACAAGTGCTTGTAGATCGGGATCAGCGCATAGCCAAAAGCGAACATGCCCAGCGCCACCACGGCCAGCTTGCCCACCATTTTGAAATTGTCGTCGTACGCACGCATGAAGATTGCGTCCGCTCAGCGGCTGAGCAGCACCATCTTGACCATGAAGCCAACGAAAAAAGTCAGCGCCACGGTAGCCAAAATCAAACCCAAGTGGGTGTTGTTTTTCTTTTGCTCGGGGGTCATGACAGCGGCTTTCAGTGAACCACGCGGGTGGCGGTTTCGTCCAACTTGGGCGGGGTCACAAAGGTGTGGAACGGCGCGGGTGACGGCACTTCCCACTCCAAGCCCTCGGCTGCTTCCCACGGCTTTTGCGGTGCTTTGTCGCCCTTGCCGCGCATCACTGGCACCACGATGAACAAGAAGAAGTACACCTGCGCAAAACCAAAGAAGAATGCACCGACCGAAGCAATGGCGTTGAAGTCAGCGAACTGCATCGGGTAGTCGGCATAGCGGCGCGGCATGCCAGCCAGCCCCAAAAAGTGCATCGGGAAAAAGGTCACGTTGAACGAAATCAACGACCACCAAAAATGCACCTTGCCGCGTGTTTCGCTGTACATCACGCCTGACCACTTCGGGCTCCAGTAGTAAAAACCGGCAAACATGGCAAACAGCGAACCGGCCACCAGCACATAGTGGAAGTGAGCCACGATGTAGTAGGTGTCTTGCAGTTGGATATCGATGGGGGCCACGGCTGGAATCAGCCCGGTAAAACCACCCATCGTGAACACAAAGATAAAGCCGACCGAGAACAGCATCGGCGTTTCAAAGGTCATGGAGCCCTGCCACATGGTGGCGATCCAGTTGAAGATCTTCACCGCTGTGGGCACCGCAATCAGCATGGTGGCGTACATGAAAAAGAGCTGCCCCGTCACCGGCATGCCGGTGGTGAACATGTGGTGCGCCCACACGATGAACGACAAGATGGCAATCGAGCTGGTGGCGTACACCATCGAGGCATAGCCAAACAGCTTCTTGCGTGCAAAGGCCGGCACGATCTGGCTGATGATGCCGAAGGCCGGCAAGATCATGATGTAGACCTCGGGGTGACCGAAGAACCAGAAGATGTGCTGGTACATCACCGGGTCACCGCCGCCGGCGGGGTTGAAGAAGCTGGTGCCAAAGTGGCGGTCGGTCAGCGTCATGGTGATGGCACCGGCCAGCACCGGCATCACGGCAATCAGCAGGTAAGCGGTGATCAGCCATGTCCAGCAGAACATGGGCATTTTCATCAGCGTCATGCCGGGTGCGCGCATGTTCAAGATGGTGACGATGATGTTGATCGAGCCCATGATGGACGACGCGCCCAAGATGTGCATCGCAAAAATGCCCGCATCCATCGACGGGCCCATTTGCAGCGTCAGCGGCGCGTAGAGCGTCCAGCCCGCAGCAGGTGCACCGCCGGGCATGAAAAAGCCCGACACCAGCATGATGGCCGCCGGAATCATCAACCAAAAGCTGAAGTTATTCATGCGGGCAAAGGCCATGTCGGAAGCTCCGATTTGCAGCGGAATCATCCAGTTCGCAAAACCCACGAAGGCCGGCATGATGGCCCCAAACACCATGATGATGCCGTGCATGGTGGTGAGCTGGTTGAACAGTTCTGGGTTCACCAATTGCAGGCCGGGCTGGAACAGTTCGGCGCGAATCAGCAGCGCCAACACGCCGCCAATCATCAGCATCGTGAAGCTGAACAGCAGGTACAGCGTGCCGATGTCTTTGTGGTTGGTGGCGTACACCCAGCGCCGCCAGCCCACAGGGGCGTGACCATGATCGCCGTGATCGTCATGGGCGTGTGCGCCGTGGCCGGGGGTATCGAGAACTGCACTCATGTCGTTTCCTTGTCCAAACAAAACCAAAACAGGCCGATGGCGGTGGGCTTATTTGCGGGCCAGCTTCACTTCAGCGGGCTGCACCACTTGGCCGGTCTTGTTCGACCAGTTGTTCTTGGTGTAGGTGATCACAGCAGCAATTTCCGTGTCTGACAGCGTCTTCCACGACGGCATGGCCCCGTTGTTTTGGCCGTTCAGCAGCACTTGCACTTGCACCAACTTGTTGGCATCCAGCACCTTGGCCGAGCCGTCCAGCGGTTTGACGGGGCCAGCGCCCTTGCCGTTGGCTTGATGGCACACAGCGCAATTGGCGGCGTAGACCTTGGCACCGCGCGCGACCAAATCAGGCTGCGTCCAGACTTTGGCGGGGTCGTCGGCCAAGGCGGCGAGCTTTTTCTTTTCTGCCTCGACCCACAGCGTGTAGTCGCTGGCCGTCAGCACCTTGACGTGAATGGGCATGTAGGCGTGCTCTTTGCCGCACAGTTCTTGGCATTGGCCGTAGAAGTCGCCGGTCTTTTCAGCGCGGAACCAAGTGTCGCGCACAAAGCCGGGAATCGCGTCTTGCTTGATGCCGAACTGCGGCACAGCGAAGGCGTGAATCACGTCGTTGGCGGTGGTGATGATGCGAATTTTCTTGCCCACCGGCACCACCAGCGGGTGATCGACTTTGAACAGGTAGTCATCGCCTTCAGGCTTGCCCGCATCCGACATGGCGCGCTGCGACGAGTCCAGCGTGGAGATGAAAGCAATGCCCTCGCCTTCACCGTTCAGGTAGTCGTAGCCCCACTTCCACTGGTAGCCGGTGGCTTTGATGGTCAGATCGGCGTTGGTGGTGTCTTTTTGCGCGACCAGCAGCTTGGTGGCGGGCAGCGCCATGCCGATCACGATCAGGAACGGCACGATGGTCCAGATGATTTCCACCGTCACCGACTCGTGGAAGTTGGCCGGTTTGTGGCCCACCGACTTGCGGTGCTTCCAGATGGAATAGAACATCACCGAGAACACGGCCACGAAAATCACCGTACACAGGATCAGCATCATCCAGTGCAGCGAATTTTGTTCTTGCGCGATTTTGGTGGCGGGCTCGGGCAAATTGAGCTGCCGCACCGCTGGGCCGCCCAGCAAATCATTGACCGCGTGGGCCGCCGTGACGCCCCAAGCCCCCAACCACACACCTGCATGACGCCACAGCGCAGCCAGTCGAGAGGGAATGTTCTTGATCATGTTCACTGGTCTTGCCCCAAAGTAAGCTGCCATCGCCCGCTAAAGCAGGCCTTGGGCGAAGGATGCCAGTCACATGCCTACTTACTCCATCCACATAAACCCGAACACAGCCCTCCTTTTGAGGTGCTCACAGCCCAATCTCCCTGCTTGCGGTAGGAATTGATGCACATCAATTAATTTACGAATTTTTCTTGCGTTGCCTCAAAGCAACACGCATTTCATCCAAGCTGACCTCGCTGTGCGCTTGCAGCTTGACGCGCGGCGCGGGTTTGAAGGCGTGGCCGTAGATGATTTCAAAGGTCAGCGTGAGTTGGCCGTTTTCTTCGGGGCGCGCTAGTTTTTGGATCAATGCGGCGTGCAATTGAGCCTGCCATGCGCGCCCGCGCAGCCCCGCAAAACGCGCCGGATGCAGGTTGCGTCCCAGCTCGCGCAGCTCTTGCAGCAGGCGCTCAGGGGTGGCAAAGCTCAGGGTGATGCGCTCCATGTCCATCACTGGCTCGGCAAATCCGGCGTGAACCAGCATGTCGCCCCAGTCGTGCATGTCGGTGAACTCGTGCGCCGGAGCGGGCCAGCCCAGCGCCGGGTACAGGGCGCGCAGCTCGCGCAAGGTGTCTGGCCCGAAGCACGAGAACATCACAAAACCATCAACCGCCAAGGCCCGGTGCCACTGCGCCAGCAGAGCCTGCGGATCGGCGCTGTGGTGCAGCAGCATGTTGGCCCACAGCAGTTGCACGCTGGTGGCGGGTGGCGGGGCAAAGTGGGTGGCTGGCGCTGTCCAGCGCGCTGGCTTCCACCACGGCTGGGTCAGTTTTTCTTGGGCTTGCTGGGCGCGCTGCGGGTCAGATTCGACCACGTAGCACTCGGCCTCGGGGTAGCGGCGCGCCAGCAAAGCGTGCGCTTCTAGCCCGCCGCGCACCGGCTCCCAATGCGCCCAATGCTGGGGCTGCGACTTGATCCAGCCCAAGCGATCTTCCATGCGGCGCGCCACTTCTTCGTGCAACCAAGGCGACGGCCCCGGCGCGCTGCGCAGTGCCGCCCAGCGCGCAGCGGCAACGGGGTCGATGGTGGGCGGCAAATCAGTCGAGGCGGCGGGCGAAGTCACAGGGGTAGACATGAATGGCAAACAAGCAAAGTGAGGCAGGCAAAAACGCTGCGTCGCAGTATATTGACCCGATGTTGAACCCTGCTGGTCTGTTGCGCAGCTTGGCCCGCCAAGTGCCCGCCTGTTGCGCCGTGTGCCACGCTTGGCCCGCGCAAGTGCTGTGCGATGACTGCGTGAGCCGCTACGCCGCCCCGGTGCCGCGCTGCGCCACCTGCGCCCTGCCGCTGACGGGCTCATCTACTGCCGCCCTCACCTGCCCCGACTGCCTGCGCAACCCGCCGCCGCTGGATGCCTGCTTGGCCGCTGTGGACTACGCCTGGCCTTGGACAGACTGCATCACGCAATTCAAATTTGGCGGCCAACCGGGTTGGGCCGCGCCACTGGCCCAACTGCTGCACAGCATGCCGGGGGTGGATGAGGCACTCACGCAAGCCGACTGCGTGCTGCCCATGCCGCTGTCACGCCAGCGGCTGGCCGAACGCGGCTACAACCAAGCCTTGTTGCTGGCCCGCCAGCTCGCGCCCCAGCGCACGCAGGCCGCGCTGCTGCTGCGCATTCGCCACACCGCCGCGCAAAGCAGTTTGCACCGCGCCGAGCGCCTGCTCAACCTGCAACACGCCTTCGCCATTGAACCTCAGCGCGCCGCCAGCTTGCGCGGCCAACGTGTCGTGCTGATCGACGACGTGATGACCACCGGCACCACCTTGCACGCCGCCGCCCACGTCCTGCGCCAAGCTGGGGCCGCGCACATCACCGCACTGGTGCTGGCGCGCACGGGCTGATCGGTCGCCACCAGCGGCGACAATCTGGGGATGTTTCATATCGTCTTAGTTGAGCCCGAAATCCCGCCGAACACCGGCAACATCATCCGCCTCGCCGCCAACACCGGCTGCACCCTGCACCTGATTGAGCCGCTGGGGTTTTCGATGGAGGACAAGCACATGCGCCGCGCCGGGCTGGATTACCACGAGTACACCCCCGTGCGCCGTCATGCCGACTGGGCCGCATTCTTGGCCACCGAGCATCCCGACCCCACCCGCATGTTTGCGCTGACCACACGCGGCACGCGACTGGTTCACGACGTGGCCTTCGCGCCCGGCGACTGGCTGGTGTTCGGCTCAGAAACGCGCGGGCTGGCCCCAGAGTTGCGTGAGTCCTTCGCGCCAGACCAGCGCCTGCGCCTGCCCATGCGGGCGGGTCAACGCAGTCTGAATTTGTCCAACGCGGTGGCCGTCACCGTGTTTGAGGCTTGGCGACAACACGGCTTCGGCTGAAGGACATCGGCATGGAACACGCACCAGAGTGGCTGAACTACAGCTTGGTTTACCTGAGCGCCGCCGTGATTGCGGTGCCGCTGTTTCGGGCGCTGGGCTTGGGCTCCATCATGGGCTACTTGGCGGCGGGCATGGTGATTGGGCCGTGGGGGCTGAAGCTGGTCAGCAACGTCAACGACATCTTGCACTTCGCTGAATTTGGCGTGGTGCTGATGCTGTTCCTGGTCGGGCTGGAGCTGGAACCCAAGCGCCTGTGGAGCCTGCGCCGCCCGATCTTCGGCTGGGGCAGCGCGCAAGTGCTGGTCTGCACCACGGCATTGACTGGCGTGGCGCTGCTGTTTGGTGTGCCGTGGAAAGTCGCGCTGGCCGCCTCGCTGGGTTTGGCGCTGTCGTCCACGGCGATTGCGCTGCAAGTGCTCAACGAGCGCAACTTGATGCGCGTGCCCAGCGGCGAGGCCACCTTCTCGATCTTGCTGTTCCAAGACGTGGCGGCCATTCCGATTTTGGCACTGGTGCCGCTTTTGGGCATCGTCTCAGACGCTGACGACGGCAGCTCGCTGATTGAGGGGCTGCGCGTGGTCGGAGCCATCGTCGCGGTGATTGTGGGCGGGCGCTGGCTACTGCGCCCGGTGCTGCGCTGGATTGCGGGCAGCAAAACCCCGGAAATTTTCACCGCCACCGCGCTGCTGCTGGTGGTGGGCATCTCGGCGCTGATGCTGATGCTGGACTTGTCGATGGCGCTCGGCGCTTTCTTGGCTGGCGTGCTGCTGGCCGACAGCGAGTACCGCCACGAGCTGGAAACCGACTTGGAGCCGTTCAAAGGCTTGCTGCTGGGGCTGTTTTTCATCGCCGTGGGCATGAGCATTGACTTCGGCGCACTGCGCGCTGCACCCGGCAAAGTGGCGCTGATTTTGGCCTGCTTTCTGACCACCAAGCTGCTGGTGATCTACACCCTGTCGCGCCTGATGGGCTTGCCGCGCACCGACCGCCCGCTGTTCACGCTGCTGCTGGCCCAAGGCGGCGAATTCGCTTTCGTGGTGTTCCAAGCAGCGCTGGGTGCGCGGGTGTTTTCGGGCAAAACCAGTTCGCTGCTGACCGGCGCGGTCACGCTGTCGATGCTGCTGGGGCCGCTGCTGCTGTGGCTGCTGGATCGCTACTTGGCCCCACGTTTGGCCCGCGCCGTGCCCCAAACGCCCGCGCCTTCAGAACTGTCTGAGCCGCAGGGCGCGCCGGTCATCTTGGCTGGCTTTGGACGTTACGGGCAAATCATTGGGCGCACGCTGGCAGCGCAAGGCGTGCCCACCACCGTGCTCGACCACAACGCCGAACTGATCGAGCAAACCCGGAAATTTGGCTTTCGGGTGTTCTACGGCAACGCGGCGCGGCTGGACTTGCTGCGCACCGCCGGGGCCGAACATGCGCGAGTGCTGGTGGTGGCGGTGGCATCGGTGCAGCAATCGCTGGCCATCATCGACTTGGCGCAAAAGCACTTTCCGCATCTGCACATCGTGGCACGTGCGCGCAACGTCACGCACTGGTATGCGCTGCAAGACCGCAAAGTGGCGCACGCCCAGCGCGAGCTGTTTGAAAGCAGCTTGACCAGCGCCCGCAGCGTGCTAGAGCTGCTGGGCCACAGTCCCGAAGCCGCGCTGCAAACCGCCGACCAGTTCCGCCGCCACAACTTGGCGCTGCTGACGCAGATGCACCCGCACCACAAAGACGAAGCCAAGCTCATCGCCCTGTCCAAACAAGGCCGCCAGCACCTGAAAGAGCAAATGGCGCAGGAGCGCGCCGAACGCGAACAAGCCGAGCGCAAGCCCACAGGTCTTTGAGCCGCCGCCCACGCGCATCAGGGTTTACACGGACAATTCGGACATTCCCACTCTGAGCCACGCACCATGCCCATCGACACCGCCGCCGACTTTGACGCCATCTTGTTCGACTGCGACGGCACCTTGGTCGACAGCGAAGCGCCCGGCATGGATGTGCTGCACCAAGTCGGGCAGGACGTGGGCGTGCTCTTCACCCGCGAGGTGGCGCACGCGGCCTTTCGCGGCCAGAGCATGGAAAGCTGCATTCGCTACATCACCAGCCGCATGCCCGCCAAAGCCACCGAAGCCTTGAGCACGTGGCAAGCCGCCGCGCCCGATCTG
>CALMOI010000402.1 GCA_937871735.1 uncultured Comamonadaceae bacterium | reverse complement strand
TCAGCTCGACATGCACCGCTACGATTCCAACCCACGTCGAAACCAATGCAGCCCCAAGTCTTCCATTTTAGGCTGAGTTCAGCAATTTCAAGAGCTCCAGCGGCGAATTGATAGCCGCATGGGCCTTCCACAGCGAGATATCGGCTTTTTCGCCCAAATAACCGTAGGTGGCAGCCACGGTCGCCATGCCGGCGGCGTGCCCCGCCACGATGTCGCGCTCATCGTCACCTACATAAAGGCAGCGCTCAGGGGCCACGCCGATGCGCCGCGCCGCCTCAAACAGTGGCTCGGGATGCGGCTTGGCGTGCGGTGTCGTGTCGCCGCTGACCACGGCAGCAGCGCCAGCAAACAGCGGCATGGCGCGGGTCAGCGGCTCAGTGAAGCGCGCTGATTTGTTGGTCACCACGCCCCAAGGCAGTTGGCGCGCTTGCAACTCGGCAATCAGCTCGGCCACGCCATCAAAAGCGTAGGTGTTCACCGTCATGCCGCGTTCGTAATTGATGAAGAACTCTTCGCGCAGCGCGTTGTAGTCAGGATGCTCGGGAGTGATGCCAAAGGCCAATCCCAGCATGCCACGTGCACCAGCGCCCGCCATCGGACGGTAGTGACTCAAGGGCAGCGAGGGCTGACCTCGGTCGGTGCGCATCTTGTCGGCGGCAGCGCCGAGGTCGGGGGCGCTGTCGATCAGCGTGCCATCCAAGTCGAACAGCACGGCTTGTAAATGCTGAAACATATCAACCTCAAGACGCTGTCGGGGAGCTGACGGCCTTGCGCGTGGCCAGCAGGTAGTTGACGCTGGTGTCGGCACTCAAGCCATAACGACGGGTGATGGGGTTGTATTCCATGCCACGGGTGGCTTGCAAATCAAGGCCCGATTCGCGGCAGTCGCGCGCCAACTCGCTAGGGCGGATCAGGCGTGCATATTCATGGGTGCCGCGCGGCAGCAGCTTCAGCACGTACTCCGCGCCCACGATGGCGAACAAGAAGGACTTGAGGTTGCGATTGAGTGTCGAGAAAAACACCCAGCCGCCCGGCTTGACCAGCGCCGCACAAGCTTGAACGATAGAAGCCGGATCAGGCACGTGCTCCAGCATTTCCATACAGGTGACGACATCAAAACTGGCGGGCGCTTCAGCCGCCAAAGCTTCAGCACTGACCTCGCGGTACTGCACGCCGTTGGTTTGGGCTTCTAGGGCGTGTAACTGTGCGACGCGCAAGGACTTGGTCGCCAAGTCGATACCCAACACATCGGCACCTTTGCGGGCCATGGCATCAGCCAAAATGCCGCCACCACAGCCCACATCCAACACGCGCTGCCCCGCCAGGGGAGCCAAGCTGTTGATCCACTCCAAGCGCAGCGGATTGATTTGATGCAGAGGACGAAATTCGCTTTCAGGATCCCACCAGCGGTGAGCCAGATCGGAAAACTTGGCCAGTTCAGCCGGGTCGACGTTGGATGTTATGGTCATGCTGCAATTTTCTGCGAAACCATGAAAAAAGCCCCATCGCTGGGGCTTTTTTTAAGCGATCCGGGAAGGATTACTTGGCGGGAGCAGTGGTCTTGGTACCAACCACTTCGATTTCAACGCGACGGTTCTTGGCGCGGCCAGCGGCAGTCTTGTTGTCAGCAACGGGTTGCTTTTCGCCCTTACCTTCGGTGTAGACGCGGTTCTTTTCCACGCCCTTGGACACCAAGTAAGCCTTGACGGCTTCGGAACGCTTCACTGACAGCTTTTGGTTGTAAGCATCGGTACCGACCGAGTCAGTGTGACCCACGGCGATGATGACTTCCAGATTCACGTCCTTGACCTTGCTGGTCAGATCGTCGAGCTTGGCCTTGCCTTCGGGCTTCAGGACAGCCTTGTCGGTGTCGAAGAAAGCGTCGGCAGCGAAGTTCACCTTGGTCACGACGGGTGCGGGCGGCACCACAGGAGCGACAGGCACGGGAGCGGGCTTCGGAGCCACCACAGGAGCGGGAGCCGGAGCAGGCATCGGAGCAGGTGCAGGAGCCGGAGCGGGGGCAGGAGGAGCGATAGCGCCGTCGCAACCGGTAGCAGCGGTAGCGGGAGTCCAGTTGGCATCGCGCCAGCACAATTCGTTGGTACCGTTCTTCCAGACCAAGGCGTTGTCGGCATTGCGCCAGTTATCAACAGTTTGAGCTCCGGCAGCAGACACGAGGGCGGCGGAGGCAAACAACATCGCCACTTTGTTCAGTTTCTTCATGGTTCTCCTCTGGGGGAAAAAGCCGCAGCCTCATGCTGCGAATCAGGGACGCTTGAGATGACCATCACCAAAAACGTTAAATTCATTGTGCCACAGGCAACTAGTAGGGAAAGAGACGCCGATTGATCCGCTTCGGGGATTGCGGAGGATTGCCGCAGCACTGTTGCGCAATTGCTACAACGACTTCACCCTAAAATCTGAAACTTTCCCGCGCGCACTACCTCTCATGACCCAATTTGCCAAAGAAACCCTGCCCATTAGTCTAGAAGAGGAAATGCGTCGGAGCTACCTCGACTACGCCATGAGCGTGATCGTGGGGCGAGCGCTCCCCGATGCCCGCGACGGCCTCAAACCTGTGCATCGGCGCGTGCTGTTTGCCATGCACGAGCTGAACAACGACTGGAATCGTCCTTATAAGAAGTCGGCCCGTATCGTGGGTGATGTGATCGGTAAGTACCACCCGCACGGCGACATCGCGGTGTACGACACCATCGTGCGCATGGCGCAAGACTTCTCGCTGCGGCACATGCTGGTTGATGGGCAAGGCAACTTCGGCTCGGTGGATGGCGACAACGCCGCCGCGATGCGTTACACCGAAATCCGCTTATCCAAGATCGCTCATGAGATGCTGGGCGACATCGACAAAGAAACCGTTGATTTCGGCCCCAACTACG
>CALMOI010000401.1 GCA_937871735.1 uncultured Comamonadaceae bacterium | reverse complement strand
TGCCATTCGCTTGGCCCAAGAGGGCTTGCAAACCAGTTTGGTGCTGGTGAATGTGCAAGAACCCGCCACGCTGTACGAAATCGTCACCGCGCCTGACCCCAAAGTGCTGGACGAAGTAACCCTGGCCGCTGGCAAGCACGTGCTGCGTCCGGCGCAAGCCTTGGTGCGCCAAGCGGGCTTGGAATGCGAAGCCGTGGTGGTGACCGGCGACCCAGTACACGCCGTGCTGGAGCAAGTCGAAGCCTACGGCTGCGACATGATCGTGACCGGCACGCGTGATTTGGGGCTGCTGCGCACGGCGCTGGAAGGCTCAGTGTCACAGGCGCTGGCACACGAATCGCCGGTGCCGGTGCTGCTGGTGAAACCACCGCTGGAAGTGCTGCCGCAAGAAACCACGGACAGCGCTGATATCCCCAGCGTAGAACAGTCCTAAAGCATCACTTGGTGCGGCGCAGGCGCTGCACCAGCGTCACGCCCAGCAAGGTCAACGCGCCCGCCACCACGCCCGCCACGCCGTTCAGCAGCACACCCACGGTGCCTGACCACAGCCCTGCGGGCGGCAAAGCCTCCACCGCTGCCGAAGCGGCTGCGATGCCGTGGTGCAGCACCGGCACGCCGTGGGTCAAGATGCCACCGCCTACCAAGAACATGGCCACCGTGCCCGCAATGGCCAAACCACGCATCAGCCACGGGGCGGTATTCACCAGCACGCGCCCCACGCTCTGCACCAAGGAGCCTTGGCGGCGCGTCAGCCAAAGCCCCACATCGTCGAGCTTGACAATGCCTGCCACCACGCCGTAAACGCCCACGGTCATCACCACCGCAATGCCTGACACGACCATTGCTTGTTGCGCTAACGGGGCGGTTGCCACTGTGCCCAGCGTGATGGCGATGATTTCTGCCGACAAAATAAAGTCGGTGCGAATCGCACCCTGCACTTTGTCACGCTCAAAGGCGACCATGTCCACCGCATCATTGGCCAGCGCCAAGCTGAGTTCTTCACGCTGGGCGGCATCAGAGGCGGGGCTGTGCAGGTACTTGTGGGCCAGCTTTTCAAAGCCCTCAAAGCACAGGTAAGCGCCGCCCACCATCAAGATCGGGGTCACGGCCCACGGCGCGATGGCGCTGATGGCCAAGGCACCCGGTACCAAAATCGCCTTATTGACCAGCGAGCCCTTGGCCACCGCCCACACCACCGGCAGTTCGCGCTCCGCCCGAACTCCGGCGACTTGCTGTGCGTTGAGCGCCAAATCGTCGCCCAGCACGCCTGCGGTTTTCTTGGCGGCCACTTGCGACATGGCCGAAATATCGTCAGCCATGAGCGCGCTTTTGTGGGCGGCGGTGTGGGTCATCAACGCCACGTCGTCCAGCACGGTGGCGATGTCGTCAAGCAAAACCAGCAAACTGGAAGCGGCCATCAAGTTACTCCGGTGTAAACCCGTAGATTAACCGACAGCTCACTTTCATTGGACTTCACAGCAAATAGCCAGCGACACGCTGAATATGCGTTTCGGCATCGACATAGGCCTGGGCGCGGCTGAATCGGCGGGCCGCAGCAATGTCGCGGCTGACCAGCAAATTGGCTTGGATTTGAAGCAACTCTTCAGGCTTGAGGCCGGGCACAGCCTGCGCCCGTTTGCTGTAAACCTCTTGTTTATCGGCTTGGCCCGCATCGGCGTGGATCAGTGACAGTTGCGCCATGACTTGGGCTTGAGCAGTAGCCATCGTTGGACACGC
>CALMOI010000400.1 GCA_937871735.1 uncultured Comamonadaceae bacterium | reverse complement strand
CGCAGGCGTTGATTACCGGGCCGAAGTGACTGTCAATGCGGATCTCGCAGGCTGGGTTGGCAATGAACTTGACCAGCGCCTGCCGCAGCGAGCGGTGCAGTTTGAAATCAGCGACTTTCAGCACCATGCGCGGGTCGGGGCTCCACCACAAGATCGGGTCGCCGTTGCTGAACCACGGGAACACCGCTTGGCTGTAAGCGCGTCGCAGCGTAGGCACATCCAGCGCGCCGCCCAAGGCCAGCAAACCAGGCGCGGGGTGATCTGATCCCCAAGCGTCAGACGTGGGCGGAAAGGCTTGGCCGGGCGTGAGCCAAGGCAGGTGCGGGGCAGAAGTGGACATGTTGATCATCCTACCTTGCCCAGTGCTGCCAATTCAAGCGAGCCAGAACAACAAAACCCCCAAGCACTTGCGCACTTGGGGGTTCAATTTTTTGGCTCCTCGACCTGGGCTCGAACCAGGGACCTACGGATTAACAGTCCGGCGCTCTACCGACTGAGCTATCGAGGAACAATGATGAAATTATACATAGAAACTACACACTTTTCAATTGAGTCGGCGCACAATTAAAGTTTTTTCGTGTCACAGGCTCAAAAAGAGGCTTCAACGCCCATGCGCAACGCGCGCGCAGCACCGGGGTAGAGGTAAATGTGCCCGAACTGTGTCGGCGACTCTTGCCAGTAACGCTTGTCGGCCAAGTTGGTGACGGCCACAGTCCAAGTGGTTGGTGTGCCGCTGAGTTTGGTGGCGTAGCGCAAGCTGGCGTCAAGGCGCGTCCAGCTTGGCAGCGTGATGGAGCCATCGGCCACTACGTTGCGTTGGCCTTCGTGATTGAGCTGTGTTTGCAGCTCCAAGCCCGGCACTTGAGCGACTTGCCACGCAACTTGGCTGCGCAGCACCATGCGGGGCACATTGGTTGGACGCTGACCATTGATCGCAGGCTCCAGCGAGCTGCCTTGGCGTTCTGCATCCAACAGTGTCATGCTGCCGCCCAAGCGCCACGGGCCTTGCGTCCACTGGGCATTGGCTTCAAGGCCGCGATGCACGGCGCTGCCGTCATAGCCGCCCTTGCAGGGATCTATAGAGAGACGTGTGCAGCCGTCAATGTTGCTCACAGGGCGGGCGATGCGAAACAGCGCCACTTGCCAATCCAGCGCCTGCGCCGTGCCCTTGACCCCCAACTCCCATTGGCGTGACTTGAGCGCAGGCAGCGCAACCCCGGCATTGCTGAAAGTGATGCGATTCGGCACCACTTGCGATTCAGCCCCTTCGCCATAGCTGGCGTACAGCGTTTGCGCCGGACTGAATTTGTAGCTCAGCGCCAGCCACGGCGTGGTCAGGTCTTGGCTGTACGTGCTGTATTCGGTGTTATCGGTGCGGATGCTGTCGCGGTTCAGGCGGGTGTGACGCAGCCCGATCCAAGTGGTGAACTGCTCAGTCCAGCGGATGGCATCGTGCAGCGACAACTCAACAGCGCGCTCGTTGCGGTTGGTGTTTTTATAATCGGGCGTGGCGTTGGTGGGGTTTTGCACGCTGCCATCCACTAGCCCCGAGCCCACTCCTTTGTAAACCGCTGTCTGAAAACGTTGGCGCACCCGGCTGGTTTGCACGCCCAAGCCTACGTCGTGCGTCAAACCTGCGGCGCGCACTTGGCCTTTCAGCGCCAGCTTCAGCGCCTCTTGCATGCGCCGCTCGTTTTCGCTGCGGAAGTCGTACATGTCATAGCTGCCATTGCTGCAATAGCGGTCGTAATTGAACTCAGTTCCACAGCCAGACGCATACGCCAACCGGTCATTGCTCTTGAGCTCTTGTCGCCCGGCCTGCACTGACCAACGCCAATCGCTGTTCAAGGCTTGCTCAAAGCGAATGCTGCCGGTGAGCGCATCAAACTCCGACGGCTGCGACCATTTTTGGTTGTTCAGATTCAAACGTGGGTCTACGGGCGCGGGCAGCGTGTTACCCAGCAGGCTGAACCCGGCTTGGCTGGGTTGCGATTTGTGGCTCCATTCGACCTCGGCTTCCAGCACCGAATCGCGGTTGATGCGCCAATCCGCCGCCAGCGCCACCAAATCGCGCGAGCCGTCTAGGTTGAAGGTGCGCGGCTTCAGCTCTTCGTGCGCCACATTCAGCCGGTAGCCTAGCGCCTTGTCCACGCCAAAACGTCCGCCCAAATCCAACGCCGTCAGCAAGCCGCCTCGGCCTGAGACTTCAAGTTGTACGCTCCGCAGATCCTGCTCGGTGGGGCGCTTGACCACGTAGTTCACCAGCCCACCCGGCGCGCTGGTACCCGCTTGAATGCCGCTGGTGCCCTTCAAAATTTCGATGCGCTCTTTGTTGTCCAGCGGGATCGTGGTTTCGGCGCTGATCGGCAGACCTTCGCGCTGGTAATTGAAGCGGTTGTCCAGCACGAAGCCGCGCACCGCCACAAAGTCCCAGTAGCCGGGCGAGTTGTAGGCATCGGTCACCGAAGCGTCCAGCGCCGTCACATCGGCCAGTCGGCGTGCGCCCAGCGCTTGCAACTGCTCGTGGCTGATCACCGTGGCCGACAGCGGTAGCTCTTTCAGCGGCACATCGCCCCAGCCGCTGACATCCGCTTGCGGAGCTGCCGTGCGCTCGCTGATGGTGACGGCCTTGAGCTGCGTCTCGCTATGGGTTGTTTGCGCCCATGCGCCAGATCCGGCCAATGCCAACAGCAGCGCCCCGGTCAGGCGTGACAGCGGCGGGTGTGCGGCAAATGCTGGGGAATTCTTGATGCCACGCGGCGCAGACGTGGCAGAGGAGGAGGGCAAAGGCAAGGCCATGACAGCGACTTTCAGCAATGAAAAGCGCAGGAGCGAGCAGCGTGCCCCAACTGCCAAGCCAGTTCACCGACAAGATGAAGGCGGGCCACGTGGCACAGCGCCATGGCGAGGCTGGATCAACATGCTTTCCCTGCGCGAGGATTAACTCAATCAGGTTCAAAGGGACTTTCTCAGCCGTCCAGCCTGACAACGCAGCCCCGAACAGCACCCCTAGCAACTTGCCACATGGGCAAGGGGCGTGATTTTCTCACACCCTGCGCTATCATCACGGCTTGCTCCGGGGTGCACGCCAACAGCGCGCTGAGACGGTTTAGTCCGAACCCGCCAACTTGATCCGGTTAGTACCGGCGTAAGGATGAGTCAGTGTCACAGTCTGGTCGGCCAGCCCTTGCGGGTGAGGTCGGTGCGGAGTGAACGCCGGAGTTCCCCTACCTTCAGGAGACCCGATGAACGCACCCGACAAATTCCAGCAGTTGCTGACCCTCAGCCGCGAACCCTTTCCGGCTTCCACCAAGTCCTTCATCACCGGCTCGCGGCCTGATTTGCGCGTGCCGGTGCGTGACATTCGCTTGACCAACGGCGAAGTGGTGTCGGTCTACGACACCTCCGGCCCTTACACCGATTCCACCGCCACCATCGACGTGCGCCGGGGCTTGCCCGACGTGCGCAGCAGTTGGATTGCCGAGCGCGGGGACACCGAGATTTACACCGGCCGCCCGCCCGTCAGTTTGGACGACGGCGGCAAGCACGAAGACCGCGATGCCCAACGCATCGCCCAATTGCGCCTTGAAGCCGCCGCGCTGCAACGCCCGCCGCGCCGCGCCAAGAGCGGGGCCAACGTCACGCAAATGCACTACGCCCGCCAAGGCATCATCACCCCCGAAATGGAGTACGTGGCCCTGCGCGAAAACGGCAAGCGCGAGTGGATGGCCGAGTACCTGGGCGACCCCGCCCGCGAAGCGCGTCTGCGTGGCAACCCGATGGGCGCGCGCATTCCGCAGATCATCACCCCCGAATTTGTGCGCGACGAAGTGGCGCGGGGCCGGGCCATCATTCCCGCCAACATCAACCACACCGAAGTGGAGCCGATGGCGATAGGCCGCA
>CALMOI010000399.1 GCA_937871735.1 uncultured Comamonadaceae bacterium | reverse complement strand
GCCACGGCAGCGTCGTGCGGGGTGAGCTGGTAGATCTCGGTGGTCGCGGCTTTGTTGACCCGGTGCTGGCTCCGTTCTTTCGCAACGTCACGCAAGAGCGCGTCGTGGGCAAGCAATATGCCTTCTTGCACGACGAAATGATCGGCCAGCGCGCCGACTACTTTGGCGACAGCATGAAGAACGTTCACCACTGGATGGTCATCACCGATGCCGTGTTCGACCACCGCCAGCGCCTGATGGAGACCGTGCTGCGCGAACACCAGTTGAGCGAATCCCAAATCGCACGCTGGATGCACTTTGAAGAACGCCACCGGGGCGACATCGTGAAAGACGCGCCGTGGCAGCGTGAATTTGGCGGCCAGATCATGCCCGTCGATGGCTACGAAGAAGAAACCCTGAGCTGCGGCGCGATGTGCGACCACTGCGGCCGCGAAGTCCATGCGGGCGAAGTGGTGCTCTACCACGTGCGGCTGGGCACCATCAGCTGCGACCACTGCCGCGCCAGCGCCACCTAACCCAAACACATTCACCATGCGCACCTTCGCCATCACCCCCACCGGCGTGACCGAAACCGACACGTTGCCCCAAAGCCTGCCCGCTCAAGGCTATATCTGGATTGCCTGCGCACGGCGGGAATTTGAAGTCATCCAAGCGCACCTCCAAGCCACGCTGCAACAACTGTGCGGCACCGCTTTGGTGGACTTGCACATCTCCGACCTGCTCAACAACCAACTGCCCTCGCACTACGACTACACCTCGCAGTACGACGTGCTGGTGTTTCGTCGGCTGGCCAGCGGGCAAAGTGAAACCGATCTGGCCCACCCCGGCGAAGTGCTGCACCAACCCACCAAACGGCGCGGGCCGCCCATCTTGCGGCGCATCGACACCAGCCCAGTCGGCTTTGCGGTGTTTGACCACGTGCTGCTCACCGTACACCCCACAGACTGCGCGGTGCGCGACACCTACGCCACGCGCTTGCACTCCTCAGGCAGCGCCGAATCACGCGCTGCTGGCGCACGGCTGCCCACCAGCCCGCCCGACTTGATGCTGCGCATCGTCAACCTGATGGTCGATGGCTACCTTGAACTGCGCCGCGAACTCACCCGCCAGCTCGACCACTGGCAAGAAGAACTGCTGCTGCCGCACACCCGCTTCAACAACTGGGCCGCACTGTTGGACGCACGGCTGTCGCTGCACCTGCTGGACGACATCTGCGAAGACCAGCGCGCCGCCGTGCAAGACTGGATCGAAGCCCTGGCCACTTGGCCCGAGGCCGACACCCTCGCCGGGCGACGTGAGCGCGACCTGCTCAGCGTGCGCAGCCGCGACGTGTTGGAACACATTGAGCGCGTGGTTCACCATGTGCGGCGGCTGGAGCAAAACGCCGAAACTGCCGTGCAAATGCACTTTTCAGCGCAGGGCAACCGCACCAACGACATCATGCGCACGCTCACCGTGCTCACCGCCATCTTTTTGCCGCTGAACCTGATCGCCGGAATTTTCGGGATGAACTTTGAATTCATCCCGCTGGTGCATCAACACGGCGGCTTTTGGCTGGCGATGGGCGCAATGGCCTGTATCGCCCTGGGGCTGGGCGTATTCTTTTGGCGGATGCGCTACTTGGCAGACGGCGGCCATTGACGCCACCTGACCGCACCCAGCCGCAGCACTTCAGGCCAAGTGCTGCGCGAAAAACGCCAGCGTGCGCTCGCGGGCCAGCGTGGCGGCTGCCGCGTTGTAGGCGGCGCGGTGGTCGCAGTTGAAACCGTGTTGACCTGCGTAGACCTGCACTTGGACTTCCGGGTGCGCTTGCGCGAAGGCCGTGATGCTCTCGGGCGAGATCCAATGGTCTGTGTCGGCAAAATGCGCCAGCACCGGCACTTGCGGCTGACGGGCGATTTCAGCGGCAGTGGTCATGCCGCCGCCGTAGTACGGCACCGCCGCCGCCAGCCCAGACAAGGTGCAAGCCGCGCGCCAAGTCAACAAGCCGCCCCAGCAGTAACCGACGATGCCCACTTTGCCGCCCGAGGTCTGAGCGGCGTAGTTGATAGCGGCTTGCACATCGGCCAGCACGCCCGGCGCGGGCAAGGCCTCGACCGCTGCTTTCAAGGCGGAGCCCGCGCCCATGTCTGCGGGGGTGTAGCCCAACTCCACATCAGGCTGAACGCGGTGAAAAGTGGCAGGGGCCAGCGCCAAATAACCCGCTGCCGCATAACCATCCGCCACGGCCCGGATGTGGGCGTTCAGGCCAAAAATCTCTTGCAACACGACCACCGCGCCCTGGGGCGCGCCCACGGGCTCGGCAACGTAAACCGGACAAGCAAAACCGTCAGCGGCGGTCAGGGTGATGAAGTGGCTCATGGGAAATTCCTGTGGGTTGATCAAATTAACGTGCCGGGGCCACCTGCCCCACCCATTGCGCCAGCTCCGCCACCACCGCATCGGTCGCAGCGGCCAGGGCTTGCACGCCCCCTGCGGCATCAGGGGTGGGTGCGGGGCGCTGGGCGCTGGCTTGGCGTTGGGCCAGCAGGCGTTCGCGGCCCGCTTGGGTGTCCACCAGCGTGGCGCGCAGGCGCACTTGGGCGCTGGCGTGGTCGGGCTGGTCAAAAATTTGGGTGAATTCTTCCAGCTCTAGGCGCAGTGTCAGGTTGGCGGGGGCTTCGCCGGGGTTGAGCACGGTGCGTTGCGCGCTCAGTTGCTCGCGCAGGCGCTGGCGCACCAGTTGCGCGGGGGTCATGCTCCAGCGGGCCTGGGCGTAGGGGCGCAGTTGGCGCGCATCGGTGTAGGCCAAGCGGTAGAGCATGGCGGTGCCGTCCAACGCGGCGGGCGCTTGGATGTCGGCCAGCATCAGCGCGGGCAGCGGCGCTACGGCAGCGTTGCCCACCGCCACAGCAGACCCTGCCAGAGATGCGGGGCCAAAGTCGTAGACCACGGGGCGCACCGGCTTCTCAGGCAAGGCGGCGCAAGCGCTCAACAAGCTGGCGGCGAGTGCAGCGGCCAGCAACGCCAGTCGACGGGGAAAGCTCAAGGGATTCATGACGGGTAGTTCCTGGGCAGGGCGCGGGTGTCAATAAGGCTGTCAATGGGCGGGCGCGGCAGCGGGTGCCGTGAAGCCTGCTTCGCCGGGGCCGGGGGCGATGGGGCCGTTGCCGTACAGCAGCGATTGCGGGTTCTCGTTCAAGGTGCTGGCGGTGCGGCCCAGTTGACGCACGGCGCGGCTGGCCTCGTCGCTGACTTGATTCAGGCGCGGCAAGGTGTTGGCGTTGAGCGTGCCTGCGCCTTGCGCCAGCGCCTCAGCGCCTTGACCGAGTTTGTCGAGCACGCCGCCGCTGTCTTGCAGGCGTTTCACGGTTTGGCCGACTTGGGTCACGGCCTGCCGGGTGGCCTCTGAGGTGGTTTGCAGCGATTGCAGCGTGCCGCGTGCGGTGTGCAGCACCTCGCCCACGTTGGCGTCTGGGGTCTTGCCCCCGGCGGTGCCCAGCACGGCGCGCATGTCCACCGCCAGTTGGCGAAAGCTCTGCGCAGCTTCGCCCGCTTGGGCCACGGTGCCGAGCATGACTTTTTGGTTTTCTGGGGCCAGCAGCTGGTTGACGCGGCGCGTGATCTCTTCCACTTGCACCAGCAACTGCGTGCCTTGGTCGGTGATGCGGCCCATCAAACTGGGGCGCAGCGGGATGCGCGCCGGTTCGCCGTTGAACGACTCCAGCGGCTCCTTCGAGAGGCCGCTGTCGTCCAGTTGAATGTGCGCTTGGCCGGTCACGCCTTGGTAGCCCAGCGTCGCGTAGGTCGATGCGGTGATGGGTGCGCTCTTGTCTACCGTGATGCGAATCAGCACATTGCCCGTGGTTTTCGGGTCAAAGCTGATGTTGGTGACTTTGCCCACCGGCACGCCCCGAAAACGCACCGCCGCTTGGGGCTGCAAGCCGGTGATGGTGTCGCGGGAAGTCAGCTCGTAGGTTTCGCGCTCCGCGCCATCGCGGCTGAGCCACCAGCCCAGCCCGATCAGCAAGGCGGTCATGAACAGCACGAAGGCTCCGGCGGCCAAGGCATGGGCTTTGTTTTCCATCGGGTTCTTTACTCAAACGAAAGTGGGGGACGGGTGCAGCAGCGCCATCGCGCGCTGGCCGCGTCCGCCCCGGAAGAAGTCGTGGATGAAAGGGTGCGGATGCGCCACCACCTCAGACGGCGGCGCGTTGATGATGATGTGCTGATCCGCCACCACCGCGATGCGCGTGCTGAGTTCAAACAGCGTATCCAGATCGTGCGTGACCATCACCACCGTGAAGCCCAGCTCGCGGTGCAGAGAGCGCAGCAGCGCGCAAAACGCATCGGAACTGTCGGGATCGAGGCCCGCCGTGGGCTCGTCCAGCAGCAGCAAAGGCGGATCCATGATCAGCGCACGTGCCAGCGCCACCCGCTTGATCATGCCGCCCGACAGTTCAGCGGGCATTTTGTGCGCGTGTTTGATGTCGAGCCCCACCATTTGCAGCTTGAGCAGCGCCGCATCGCGGATCAGTTCATCGGGCAGGCACTTGATTTCGCGCAGCGGGAAAGCAATGTTTTCCAGCACCGTGAATGCTGAAAACAGCGCCCCGTGCTGAAACAACATACCCACCCGGCTGGCCGCGCCCTTGGCTCCGAGCTGCGCCGCAGGCTGCCCGAGCACGGTGACGCTGCCGCGCTGCGGCTGCTCCAACCCCAGCATTTGCCGCAGCAGCACGGTTTTACCCGTGCCCGAGCCGCCAACCAGCGACAGCATCTCACCACGCGGCACCTGCAAATTCAGGTTTTTGTGCACCACCATGTCCACCCCGGCGACGTGGAACACGCTCCACAGCCCTTGGATGTCCACCACCGACGGCTCGGCGGCGGTGACGGCAGCGGCGGCCACAGCGGGCAGGTGCGAATCAGCAGCGAGACTCATGCGTTACAGCCCCAAGTTTTTGAAGATCACGGCGAACAGCGCGTCCACCAAAATCACCACCGTGATCGACGTGACCACCGAGGCCGTGGTGCCGCGCCCCAAGCTCTCGGTGTTGGGCTGAATGCGCAGGCCGTAGTGGCAGCCGACCAGCGCAATCAACAGGCCAAACACCACCGACTTGCCCATCGCCAGCGTCAAATTGACCAGCGGCACCACGCGCGGCAAGGCGTTGAGGAAGAACGAAGGTGTCACGCCCAGCGCAATGTCAGCCGCCAACATGCCGCCGACCAGCGCGCACACCGTCGTCCACAGCGCAATCAAGGGCATCGCCAGCGACAAGGCCAGCGCACGCGGCAGCACCAGCCGGTAACCCAGCGGAATGCCCATGACGCGCATGGCGTCCAGCTCTTCGGTGACGCGCATCACGCCAATCTGCGCCGTGATGGCCGAGCCTGATCGGCCCGCAATCAGCACCGCCGCCAACACCGGCCCCAGCTCGCGCGTCAGCGACAAGCCCAGCATGTTGACGATCAGGTACTCCGCACCGAACAGCCGCAGCTGCTGCGCCGTCAGGTAAGCCAGCACCACGCCAATCAAAAAACCCACCATCGCGGTGATCGGCAGCGCCGTGGCCCCGATTTGGTACAGATGGCCCGAGATGTCGCGCCACGGCCCCTCGCTCGGATGACGCAGCAGGCGCAGCGCATCCAGCAGCAATTGGCCAATCAGGCGCACGCCGTCGCCGACATGACCAGCCAATTTGAACAGCAGCGCCCCCAAATAAACAAAGCGCTGCCACAGCGTGGGCGTGGGGCACGGCGGTACGTTCACGCTGTAGCGCGCCACGCGCTCCAACACGGCGCGCTGCTCGGGCAGCACATGGAGATCAGCAGGCCAGACACGGCCCCAGTGGTTCCACAGCAGTTGCGCACCCAAATGATCGAGCCGAGCCACGCCGCGCAAATCCCAAACCAACTCAGTCGCCAAGCGCCCGCCCGATTGCGCGGGCAGCATCCGCAAACTGCGCGCCAGCGCGGCCCAATCCGCAGGCACGGTCAAATGCCTGGCCGTCCAATGCCCGCGCAGACGCACACGCACCGCGCCTTGAACGGGAGCATCCAAGTCAAGACCGGGTGTCAGCGTGAGCGCCTCTAGCGGCGTGTGAGTAGAAACAGAATTCACGGCCAGATGGTAGCGTGCCGCCATAAAAAAAGCGGCCAAGCTTCATGCCTAGCCGCCGAGTGCGGTGCGCAGATGCGGCAAGCCGCAGCAGATTTAGCGCTTAGCCAACGACAGTTGACCCGACACACTGCCCGTCAGATAGCCGACGGCTGCGCCGTAGCGGTCGTTGTACTCGGCACGCACCAGCGGATCGAGCGTGGGCTTGACGATGTCGTGCAGCGGAGTTTCCCAGTCGCCAGCGTGCTGGAAGTTGCTCATCACGTAAGTCCAGCCATTGATGTCGTCCACGGCGTGCAGGCCGGTGGATTCAGCACCCGCCGGGCACGACAGCACGCGGCTGAGCACCTTGGTATCGACGTTGTAGGCCCACAAGAAGTTGTTGACGTGCAGACCGCTGTCTTCGCCGATGAACAGGGTGCGCATTTTTTCAGCGAACTTCAGGTTGTCGGGGTTACCGATCTTGGCGGCGTTGGCCAAGTTGCCCAGCGTGTCGGCGGCGGCCAAGTCTTCGCCCAGCAAGATGAATTGCGAGCTGGCCGGCACCCAGGCGCTGTCGATGGCATTGCCGTCGCTGTCCTTTTGGCTGCCCGTCAGGGTGTGTTCCAGCACGCCGCCAGCGTTGATGGCGCTGGGAAAGTTGACGTTCAGGGCGGGCACGTTGCCAGTCTTGCCTGTGACCATCGAATCCTTGATGGCCGAGATGGCCGAGTAAGCCTTCTTGTCCTTGGTGTTGACGGTGGTGCCTTCCATCTTGGTGAAGGCCAAGCTGCCGCCCTTGAGCGCGGCGTAGCGGTGGGTTTCCAAGAAGGCGGCTGCCAGTTCTTTGCCAGACTTGACCTTGACCCACAGCGTCTTTTTGCTCAGGACGATCTTGGTGTAGCTGGCATCAGCGGGGTCGGTGGTGACCGAATCCATGATGTCGGTGGCCTTGACGCCGCCGCTCACCAGGGCCTTGATTTCGGCGCTGGTGGCGTGGCCCAACTTGATCCAGCTGATGGTGGCGCTGGAGGTGGCGTTCAACTCGCTGGTGTACTTGGCGACGTACAAAGTGCCTGCGGACAGGTCTTTTTCTTTGTCGGCCACGAACATGAACAGGCCGCCGTTGGTGAAGTCATCGCCCATCAGCGCGGTGCGGTTGTCGGGCATCATCTGGATCAGCTCGTGCGAGATGCGGCCCAGGCAGTAATGCTTGGCGATGGTGCCGGTGCCGTCGGCGTTCACCGTCACTTCGGGCAGGTGGCCGTAGTCGTAGGGGTTGGCCGTGGTTTCGCTGCCAAACAGGTTCTTGCTGAAAGCCTTCAGCGTCGCCAGCGGTTGGCCCAGCGCGCCTTGGTCGAAGGCATCGGGTTCGTACTCTTCGCTGGACAGGTGTGTGCCCCAAGGAGACAAGCTGGCACCGCAGGTGATCCACAGGCCCTTGACGCCCGAGGTGTCCACGTTGTGGTACTTGACCAGCGACAAGCTGCCGGTGTTCGGGTCTTGATCCAGCGTCAGCACGGCGATGGGCGAAGGCAGTTGGCCGTACATCGAAGCGCCAGCCAAATTGCGAGTGACGTACTCAAACTGCACCACAGCAAACACCGTGTTGCCCTTGACGCCGCTGACGGTGGGCTTGGCCAGCGTGATGAGCGAGCTGCCGTCCGGGCAGTCCGAGAAGAACTGGCGCGAGGTGGCACCCGAGGTGTCCAAAATCGGCTGGTTGTTGATGTCGTAGTAGCCGCCAGCCAGCACCGTACCGCCGTTGCCGTTAGACACTTGGTTGCCGGTGATGAAGAAAGGCTTGTAGCCCAGTGTGAAGTTTTCTTTGCTGCCGTCGCTGAAGTTGACGGTCATGGTCGAGTTGACGAAAGTGGTCGCCATGTCCA
>CALMOI010000398.1 GCA_937871735.1 uncultured Comamonadaceae bacterium | reverse complement strand
AACCCTGGCTGGGCCGCTACATGGTGTGGGAAAGCTCGGGCACCAGCGGCCAGCCCGGCATTTTTGTGCAAGACGTGCAGGCCATGACCGCCTACGACGCACTTGAAGCGCTGCGCCGCTGCACGCCGCGCTCTTTGGTGCGCTGGATGGATCCGCTGTGCCTGAGCGAGCGCATTGCGCTGATCACGGCGGTGGGCGGGCACTTTGCCAGCCATGTGTCGGCCCAGCGCCTGCGCCAGATCAACCCGTGGGTGGCGCACACGATTCAGACTTTTTCCATCATGCAGCCCGTCGCCGATTTGGTGGCTGCGCTGAACGCCTGGAATCCCACAGTGATCGCCACTTACCCCACCGTGGCCGTGCTGCTGGCCGAGCAAGCCGCGCAGGGCAATTTACGCATCCACCCGCGTGAGATGTGGGTGGGCGGCGAAACCCTGACTCCCGTGATGCGCGAGCAAGTCGAGCGCACCTTGGGCTGCACCGTGCGCAACAACTACGGCGCATCCGAGTTTTTGACCATGGGCTGGGAATGCAGCCACGGCCATCTGCATTTGAATGCCGACTGGGTGGTGCTAGAGCCGGTTGATGAGCATTACCACCCCGTGCCGCCCGGCCAACCGTCTTACACCACCTTGCTCACGCACTTGGCCAACACCGTGCAGCCTTTGATTCGCTACGATTTGGGCGACCAGCTCACCTTGCACAGCGAGCGTTGCGATTGCGGCTCGCCCCTGCCGGTGATTGAAGTGCAAGGCCGCCGCGACCAACCGCTGGTGCTCAGTGGCCTGCACGGCGCGCCCGTGACCTTGCTGCCGATGGCGCTGACCACCGTGTTGGAAGACGAAGCCGGGGTCTATGACTTCCAACTGCGCCAGCACGATGCCCGCACCTTGGTGCTGCGCCTGCCCCAAGGTGGCGAAGCTGGACAGGCCGCCATGACGCGCTGCCGCGCCGCCTTGCACACCTTTGCCAGCGAACAGGGCGCGCTGCCCATCACCTTGCTGGAAGAAGTGGGACAAGCGCTACCGCGTGGGCGCAGCGGCAAAGTCTGCCGCGTGGTGGCCGCTGACCCGGCTTGCACCTGCTGACCTGATCGTCGTGCCCGGCAACACTGTCGTGATCAGGTCACGCTTGCCAGCATCATCACATCGACCTCGTCACCCACGGCCACGTTGCCCTGACCGTGGTGCAGCACGATCAGGCCGTTGGCTTGCACCATAGAGCTGAGCACGCCCGAGCCTTGGTTGCCGGTGGTGCAGACCTGCAAGCTGCCGTCGGGCGCGCTGCTGACGATGCCGCGTTGGTACTCGGTGCGGCCCGGCTTTTTGCGGATGGCTTCGCTGCTGCGCGCTTTGAGTAGCGGTTGCGGCTGGGCATGGCTGCCCATCATGCGCAGCAGGGCGGGGCGGACAAAGGCCAAGAAGGTGACCATCACCGCCACCGGGTTGCCGGGCAGGCCGAACAGGATCGCCGGGCGCGCACCCGGTTGACTGGCGCTGGTGGCAATGCGGCCTACCGCCATCGGGCGGCCTGGGCGCATGGCGATGCGCCAAAAGGCCACGTCGCCCAGCTCGCGCATCATGGTTTTGGTGTGGTCGGCCTCGCCCACACTCA
>CALMOI010000397.1 GCA_937871735.1 uncultured Comamonadaceae bacterium | reverse complement strand
GCCCCGAGTTCACGTCCCAATTTGCGGCCATGCACCACGTGGCCGCTGATGCTGTAGGGGCGACCCAGCAGGCGCGCCGCGCTGTCCATGCGGCTTTCGGCCAGTGCGGCGCGCACGGCGGAGCTGGACACGCGCAGGCCGCGCACTTCGTAGCTGTTCATGCGCGCCACGTCAAAGCCGAGCGTCTCGCCCGCTTGGTCAAGCAGGGCGTAGTCGCCAGCGCGTTGCGCGCCAAAGCGGAAATCGTCGCCCACCAACACGTAACGTGCGCCCAAACCGCGCACCAGCACTTGGTCGATGAACGCTTGCGGGCTTTGCGCGGCCAGCAGCGCATCAAACGGCAGCACCACGGTTTGCTGCACGCCGCAGCGCTCCAGCTCGGTGAGCTTGTCGCGCAGCGTGGCGATGCGGGCCGGGGCCAAGTCGGGTTTGTTGAAGGCGGCCGCGAAGTAATCGCGCGGGTGCGGTTCAAAAGTCAGCACGCAACTGGGCACGCCTCGGTGTGCGGCCTCGCTGTTCAAAAGCGCCAGCATGGCCTGGTGGCCCCGGTGGACGCCGTCAAAATTGCCGATGGTCAAGGCGCAGGCGGGCGCGATGTCGGGATGGTGGAAGCCGCGAAAAACCTTCATCGGTGGTATCTTTTTGATAGCGGAAAGCGCACGCTCCGCCATGCGAAGCGCACAAAAATGTCATCGAAACACGGTATATTGTGTCTCAGGGAACAACCGAGTTTCGTGTCAGTGCTTTGCTGCTGGATGAAGGAGGCGTTCGTGAAGGTCTTGAAGCTGTCGGCTCAAGGGTTGCCGCAATCGTGGCTCACCTTAGAGCAAGCCGTGACTCACTATGCGGCCCACGAGGTGCGCTGGGAAGCGGGCCAACAAATTGCTGTGTTTCATGGCGGGCACAACGCTGTGACGGGGCGGCAGTCCATCATCGTCATCAACAGCATCATTGGCACCCAAGGCGTGCCGCGCATCAACCCCTTTGAGCTGCGCCCCGGCCTGACCAACAGCAAGCTTTTCGCCCGTGACCGCAACATCTGCGCTTACTGTGGCGACACCTTCGACGATGAAGACCTGACCCGTGAGCACATCATTCCCTTCGCGCAAAACGGCGTGGACACCTGGATGAACGTTGTCACCTCCTGCCGCGCTTGCAACCACCGCAAAAGCCACCGCACGCCCGAGCAAGCCGGAATGCCGCTGCTCTACACGCCTTACGTGCCCAGCTTGTGGGAAGACTTCATCTTGCGCAACCGCCGCATCTTGGTCGATCAAATGGAATTTTTGGTGGCGCACTTGCCGCGCTCTTCGCGTTTGCTGGCCTGATGGCGGCACCGAGCCTGTCGCCCAAGCGCGGCGCGGGCTTTTGTCGCCGTGAGGGCGTGTGGTTGAATGGCGGTTGGTTTTGCTCTTTTGATTTTCCGCATGATTTTGCGTGACCGCCCCACCGGCCTTCGGTTGTTTCTTTTGCTGCGCGGCTCGATCTTGCGCGGCCAGACCGTGGCACATATCGACCGCAATGGCACGCTCAAGCCGGCCAAGCTCAACCAGCTGTTTGTGTTCCAGGGCCTCGAGCGGATCGAGGTCGACCATCTCGTGGTTCACGCGCGTGGTGAACGTGCCGTCCTCGTCGTACACATAGGCGATGCCGCCCGACATGCCGGCGCCAAAGTTGCGGCCGGTGGCGCCGAGCACGATGGCCCGCCCGCCGGTCA
>CALMOI010000396.1 GCA_937871735.1 uncultured Comamonadaceae bacterium | reverse complement strand
CGCCTCCGGCGGCTCCCTCGCAAGATTTGAAAATGGACGGCCCCGCTGGCGACGGCCCCAGCGCCTTCAGCAGCGGCAAGATCACCAGCGACGACCTGAGCCAAGTCGGCAAAGGCGGCCCGGTTGCCGCAGCGGGTGGCATGTTCAACCCGTTCAACAACTACGCCACCGCCATCAAAGGCGAGTTGCAGCGCTATTTGGCGCGCAACAAAGACCTGCGCCATCGCGCCTACCGCGTCGATGTGCAGTTGTGGGTCGGGGCGGGCGGTGCCATCACCCGCTCTGAATTGTTGGGCAGCACCGGCGACACCGAAGTGGACGAGCTGATCCGCCAGTCGCTGGGCAGCTTGGGCAACTTCAGCCAAACCCCGCCCGAACGTATGCCGCAGCCCATACGCCTGCGCCTGATGACGGGCGGGCGCTGAATTCGCCCACCCACCTTGTTTGTGTGAAGAGATGACAGTGACTTCTGAAAGGTTTTTCCTCATGGCCCCCAACGCCTTTTTCAACCCCAAAGTGAGCGCGTCCTTGCTGGCCGTGCTCGGTACTTTGTCGTGGGGAACCCCCGCTTGGGCGCAAAGCACCGCTGAGGTGCAGCAACTGCAAGCCACCACCCAAGCCCTGATTGACGTGCTGGTCGAAAGCGGCGTGCTGACCCCTGAAAAAGCCAGCAAAGTGCTGGCCGCTGCCCAAGCCAAAGTGCAAGCCGCTCAAGTTGCTCAAGCCGCCGCCGTGGCTCCCGGCGTGGCGCAAGTGGCCGCTCCCGAGCTGGGCAAAGACGGCAAAAAAGTCGTGCGGATTCCTTATGTGCCCGAAGCGGTCAAGAAAGAAATGCGCGACCAAATCAAGCAAGAAGTGCTGGCCCAAGCCCGCACCGAACGCTGGGGCGAGCCCGCCGCTTACCCCGATTGGATCAGCCGCTTCAAGTTGGAAGGCGACTTCCGCCTGCGTGAAGAACTGGGTCGCCTGTCGCCCAGCAACACCGCGCCCGGCTTGGCTGGTTTTGTGAATGGCGACTACACCCGCGCGGCAGACATCGCGCAGTCCACGCTCAACGGCCAGCCCAACTTCAACACTCAAAACGACTTTGACCGCACCCGCATCCGCGCCCGCTTGGGTGTGGGTGCCACCGTGTCCGACGAGGTCAGCGCCAACCTGCGCTTGGCCACGGGCAGCGCGACCGACCGCACCTCGACCAACCAGACGCTGGGCCAAAGTTTCAACAAGTACGCGGTGATGCTCGATCATGCGTACATCACCGTGCGCCCGTGGGGCGAGGACTACACCTTGCGCGGTGGCCGCATGCCCAACCCGTTTTTCAGCACCGATTTGGTCTGGGCTGACGATCTGGGCTTTGAAGGCTTGGCCGCATCAGCCAAGCGCAAGGTGTGGGACAACGGCACGGGCCACCTGACCGCAGGCTACTTCCCCATCACCGCTGACAGCCCCGGCAGCACCCGTTCGCGCAGCCTGCTGGGCGTGCAAGCGGGTCTGGACATGAAGGTGGGCGAGGGTGCCAACGCGCTCAAGCTCGGCGCTGCGCTCTACAACTACCAAGGCTTGGCCGGTCAAAAAGAAACCACCGCCGCCATCACCGCCGACGCGATGTACGCCACCCGCTACGAATACGCCAGCGGCTTGCGTCAGCGCGGCAACACCTTGTTCAATGTGCGCGCCACCGGCGACACCAGCACCAGCGCCATCTACGGCCTGGCCTCGGAGTTCCGCGAGTTGAACCTGACCGCCTCGCTGGATGTGCCCAAGCTGCTGCCCGTGCCGCTGCGCCTGACCGGCGACTTTGTGAAGAACCTCGCGTTTGACCGCGCCAAGATCCAAGCGCGCACCGGCGTGGCCTTGACCGATGCCAAGGACTACGGCTTCTTGGCGCGGGTGCAAATCGGCCACAACCAAATCAGCAAGCGCGGCGACTGGAATGCCACGCTGGCCTACCGCTATTTGGGCAGCGATGCGGTGCTGGATGCTTTCACCAACTCCGACTTCGGCTTGGGAGGCACCAACAACAAGGGCTTTATCTTGGGCGGTAGCTACGGCATCGCCAAGAACACGGCGGTGTCGGCGCGCTGGATGTCGGCCAACCCGATCGGCTCGTATGCGCCCATGTCAGCCAGCAGCACCAAGCTGTCGGTGGACACGCTGCAAATCGACCTGAACACGCGCTTCTAAGGAGGCCCGCCATGACCGTCACCCTGACCGCCCCAGCCCGTCGCCGCCTGCACCCGAGTGCGCTGCGCGTGGCTTCGGTGCTGTCGCCGCTGGTGCTGGGTTTGCTGCTGGGCACCAGCAGCGCCAGCGCCGCAGACGACAAAAAAGCCGCCCGCATGCAGCAAGAGCGCTTGCAACACATGCAGCAAGCCCAGCAGGCTTTGGAGCAGGAAAAAAACCAGGTCAGCGCCGACAAGGCCGAGTTGGACAAGCAACTCAGCGCCACCAAGTTGGAGCTTGACCGCGCCAAAGCCCAAGCCCGCCGCGCCGCCACCGAGGCCAAAGAGCTGGAGCAAGTGCGCGCCGAGAGCGAAGCCCAAGCCCGCCGCCTGATCGAAGTGCAAGCCGCGTTGGTGGATGCCCAGCAAAAGCTCAAAGCGTCCACCGAGTCTGATCAGCAAGGCCGCCGCAGCTTGCAGCAAACCCAGCGCGATGTGGAGCAAAAGTCCAAGCTGCTGCAAACCTGTGAGACGCACAACGCGGGCCTGTACCAGCTCAACGCCGAGTTGCTGTCGCGCTATGAAAAAGCAGCCTCGCCCCAAGGCTGGCTGAGCGGCGGCACGCTGACCATGCTAGACCGCGTGAAGCTGGAAAACGACAGTTCAGCCCTGGGCGACCGCCTGGACAGCCTGAAAGTGCGCCCGCCCCAGTAAGCCATCAGATTGACATATTCGATACCTAGAATCGAATAGGTTATGACGTTCCATTTGCGAGAGTTCTCTTTTAAGCCTGCCCTGCTTCAGCGACGGAGTGCGGCAGGCTTTACTTTGTTAGAACTGCTGGTCGTGATCGTGATCATTGGCATGTTGGCCTCTTATGTGGGGCCGAAATATTTTGCGCAGATTGGTAAATCTGAAGTCGCGGTGGCTAAAGCGCAAATTGACGGCTTGTCTAAAGCGCTCGATACCTTGCGCTTGGACGTGGGCCGCTACCCCAGCGCCGAAGAGGGTTTGGCCGCTTTGATGAGCAACCCCGGTAACTTGCGCGGCTGGAACGGGCCATATTTGAAAAAAGCCCTGCCTTTGGATCCGTGGCAACACGCTTACACCTACCAGTTCCCGGTAGGCAATGGCGACTTCAAAGTGCTGTCTTACGGCAAAGACGGCAAACCCGGCGGCACCGGCGAAGACGCTGACCTCAGCAACTGAGGCTGTGTTGTGAAATACGCCGTTCGTGCGCTGGCCGCAGACCGTACTTTTGCCAATCTGGTGGTGGAAGCCGCCGATGAACAAGATGCCCGCCGCCAAGTCAGCGAACGCAACCTGTTTCTGACCGACATCCGCGCCGCAGACAGCAACTGGCTCACCGGGCGCAGCCGTCGGCCTCGGCTGCCCTTGGTGCTGTTCAGCCAAGAACTGCTGGCGCTCTTGCAAGCTGGCCTGGGCATCGTCGAAGCGCTGGAAGCCCTGTTAGAAAAAGAAGAAAACCCCCTGCTGCGCCCGGTGCTGGCGCAGTTGCTGGACGGCCTGCGCAACGGCAAACGCCTGTCGCTGGCGATGGCCGAGCAGCCCGACATCTTTCCGCCGCTGTACCTGGGCGTGGTGCGCGCCGCCGAAGGCACCAGCGACCTGCCGCGCTCGCTGCAACGCTTTGTCGATTACCAGCAGCGCATCGACCAAGTGCGCAACAAAGTGGTCAGCGCCGCCATCTACCCCGCCATCTTGATCGGCGTGGGCGGCATGGTCAGCCTGTTCTTGCTGGCCTACGTGGTGCCCCGCTTTGCCGAGGTCTACAAAGGCGCGGGGCGCGAGCTGCCGTGGATGTCGGCCCTGATGCTCAGTTGGGGCGAATTTGCCGGGCAGCACACCAGCGCGCTGCTGGGCGGCTTAGCGGCGATGGCGGTGGCGCTGGTGCTGGCGTGGCAACACTTTCAACGCAACGGCGGCTGGGGTGCGCTGCTTGGGCGCATCCCTGGCGTGGGCGAGCGGGTGCGCATCTACGAACTCTCGCGCCTGTACCTGACGCTGGGCATGCTGCTCGAAGGCGGCATCCCGCTGATCCCGGCCATGCAAACCATCGCCCAAGTGGTGCCGCCCGCCGTGCGCGAGCGGCTGCAACAGGCCCAGGCGCAAATCGAAACCGGCGTGCCACTGTCGCAAGCCTTCTTGGCGCAGCGACTGACCACCTCGATCTCGCTGCGCATGCTGGCCGTGGGCGAACGCTCGGGCGACATGGGCGCGATGCTGACCCAATCCGCCGCCTTCTACGACGGCGAAATCACCCGCTGGATCGACCGCTTCATGCGCAGCTTTGAGCCGCTGCTGATGACCGTCATCGGCTTGGTGGTGGGCGTGATCGTGGTGCTGCTGTACATGCCGATCTTTGATCTGGCCGGAAGTTTTTGATGAGCCCCACCGCCTCCACCCTCTCCGCTGTTTCCTCCCCTTTGGACTTGGCCTTGGTGCAACGCGCCCGCGCCGCCGCCGCCCGCAGCCAGCGCCCTTGGATGAGCGAGCTGGTCGATCTGAGCGGGCAAGAACCGCGTGCGCTGGTGCAAGCGCTGGGGCAGTTGCTGCACCTGCCGGTGGTCGAAACCGCCGACATGCTCAGCCACAGCGCCGCCTTTGACTTGCTGAGTTTGCCCAAAGCCCTCAAGCGCCACTGTGTGCTGTTGCGCGCCAGCAGCGGTGCCTTGCACGCGGTGATCGCCGACCCGTTGGACGCCGACTTGCTGACCTGGCTAGAAAGCTGCGCGGGCCAGCCGCTGCCGATCCAGCTCGCGCTGCAAGCTGACATCCTGGCGTGTTTGGCCAAGCTGGAAGAAGGCTCGCGCGCCACCGAAGGCATGGGCGTGGCCCACCCTGGGCATGGTGCGCAGGGCGATGCTGCCGAGCGCGACCCGCGCGCCGCCGCTGTGCTGTCGCTGGTGACCATGAGCGAATCGGCCAGCCCAGCGGTGAAGCTGGTCAACTCCATCTTGTACGACGCGCTCAAGGTGGGCGCGTCCGACATCCACATCGAATCCACGCCCAGCGGCTTTGCCGTCAAGTTCCGCATCGACGGCGTGCTGGATCACGCGCTGACAGTGAACGGCGTGGAAACGGCAGAGCATGTGGTCTCGCGCCTGAAAGTGCTGGCCGAGCTGGACATTGCCGAGCGGCGCGTGCCGCAAGACGGCAGCTTCATGGTGCAAGCCGGGGTGCGCGACATTGACCTGCGCTTGTCCATCATGCCCAGCATCCACGGCGAAGACGCGGTGATCCGGGTGCTGGACAAGCGCGCCATGATCGAAGCCTATGGCGCGCTGACGCTGGAGGCGCTGGGCTTTGACGCCGCATCGCTGGCCACCCTGCGCCGCTTGGCCGAAGAGCCCTACGGCATGCTGCTGGTCACCGGCCCCACCGGCTCGGGCAAGACCACCACGCTGTACGGCGCGCTCACCGAAATCCACGATGGCCGCAGCAAGATCATCACCATCGAAGACCCGGTCGAATACCAACTGCCCGGCATCCTGCAAATCCCGGTCAACGAGAAAAAGGGCCTGACCTTTGCCAAGGGCCTGCGCTCCATCCTGCGCCACGACCCGGACAAGATCATGGTCGGCGAAATCC
>CALMOI010000395.1 GCA_937871735.1 uncultured Comamonadaceae bacterium | reverse complement strand
GGTGATGGCGATGGTGGCGCGCACCGCCTCGAGCCCGAACTTGCGCGCCAGCACGGTGTAGCACGCCCAGCACAGGGCGGCGGCCATGAACAGCAGATCGCCCTTCCAGACCTCGCCGCCGTCCAAGGCGTGCAGCAAGCTGGTGCCGCCCACCAGCAAATCGCCCCCGACGATGCACGCCAGCCCCAGCGCCCGCGCCGCCGTGATGCGGTCGTGCAAAACCAGCGCGGCCAGCAAGGCCGTCCACAGCGGCAAGCTGCCCGGCATCAGTACTGAGGCATGGGCAGCAGGCGCAAAAAAGAAACCCGAATACGACAACATGGCGTAGCACAAGCCGCCAAACAACCCCGTCAAGATCGTGGTGCGAGCGGGCAGCGGCGACAGCCCCAGCCAGCCCGCGTCCGCACCGTGGCGCACCAGCCAAGCGCCCCACGGCAGCAAAATGCTGCTGGCCCCCACGATGCGCAGGAACGCAAGATCAAACGGCGTGAGCAGCGCGCCCCGCGTCGGGTCAGCTGAGGCGCGGGCAATGATGATGAAGGCCGTCCAGATCACCACGGTGATCACAGCGGCGGCGGCACCGACAGTCTTGGGGGTCAAACGCATAGCGGAGGATTATCGGCGGGGGTCTCGCCCTGCGCTGGGCGGGGGCTTGGGCGCTAGACTGCACCTCACTTTTGCTTGCTGCGCCTGATGGCGTTGCTTTTCACCATGACACGCCTTTGCCCTGCGCTTGCCGCGCCTGTGATTTCTAATGGCTCTTGCGCCGCCACACCGCCCATTCGCACAGGCCGAGCACCCGCCCTGCGGCTGCTCACGCTCGCGCTGCTGTGCGGCTTGGGCTGCGGCCTGCCGTGGGGCAGCGCGCAAGCCAAAGAGGCCGCCCGCCGTCATGCCGCAGCGCCTGCTGCCGCCCACAACGCCGCGCTGCCCGCCGACTTTGTGAGCGCCCTCGCCCAAGCGGGCGTGCCACGCACCGCTGTCAGCGTCATGGTGGTCGCACTGCCGCCGCCCGCTGCGCCCACGCCCCCGGCACGTTTGAGCTACCGGGCCAGCGCGGTGATGAATCCCGCTTCGGTGATGAAGCTCATCACCACCTACGCGGCGCTGGACGTGCTCGGCCCCAACTTCACCTGGACGAATCGCGTCTACGTGGATGGCAGCGTGGCCGATGGCGTGCTCACCGGCAACTTGGTGCTGCGCGGCAGCGGCGACCCCAAGCTGGTGCTGGAACGGCTGGACGCGCTGTTGCGCCAAGTGCAAGCCCAAGGCGTGCGGGAAGTGCGCGGCGACATCGTGCTCGATCACAGCGTGTTCGAGCTGCCCGAGCGCACCACCCCGTTCGACGACGAGCCCCTGCGCCCCTACAACGCCACGCCCGACGGGCTGCTGGTCAACTTCAAATCACTGATCTTCAACTTCAGTCCCGATGCGGCCAACGCCCGCGCTACGCTGCGCAGCGAGCCACCCATCGCCAATGTGGAAATTCCCGCCAGCGTGCCGCTGGGCAACGGCCCTTGCGACGACTGGCGCGCCGCGCTGCAAGCCGACTTTGCCAATCCGCAGCAAGTGCGCTTTGCGGGCAGCTACCCGGCGGCCTGCGGCGACAAAAGCTGGCCCATCGCTTATGTGGAACCGCAAAGCTACGCGCCGCGTGTGGTGCAAGCCCTGTGGGCCGCCGCCGGAGGCCGCTTGAGCGGCCAAGTGCGTGACGGCACCACGCCGCCCAGCGCCAAACTGCTGCTCAGCGCCGACTCCCTGCCGCTGGCCGAGGTGGTGATGGACGTCAACAAGTTCTCCAACAACGTGATGGCGCAGCAGGTGTTTTTGACGCTGTCCAGCCAAGCGCAAGGGCGTGGCAGTTTTGCCGCCTCACGCCAGCAAGTGCTGCACTGGTGGAAAACGCGCTTGGGCAAGCAAGCCGCCGCGCCTGTGCTGGACAACGGCTCGGGCTTGTCGCGCCAAGAGCGCACCAGCGCCGCCGCCCTCACCGCCTTGCTGCGCCACGCTGACAGCGGGCCGCTGGCCGGGCCATTCCAGGCCTCGCTGGGCATTGCCGGGGTCGATGGCACCGTCGCCCGGCTGCGCGAGCGCAACCCCAACGCGCTGGCGCTGGGCCGCGCTTGGCTCAAAACCGGCACGCTGCGCGACGTGGTGGCGCTGGCCGGTTACGCGCAAGGCTTGAGCGGCCAGCGTTACAGCTTGGTGGTGCTGGTCAACCACGACCAAGCCAGCGCCGCCCGCCCCGCGCTGGACAAGCTGCTGGAATGGGTGGTGAAAGACCAATGACAATGCGCCTTCCACCCCTACTCCCGTTTTGGAATCCACATGCAGCTTTCTGACCTGATCGGCTATACCGCCGCCACCTTGACCACATGCAGCTTTGTGCCGCAAGCGTGGCTGACGTTCAAGACCCGCAATGTCAGCGGCATTTCGCTGGGCATGTACAGCGTGTTCACGCTGGGCGTGGCGCTGTGGCTGGCGTATGGGCTGCTGGCTGGGGCTTGGCCGGTGGTGGCAGCGAATGCCATCACGCTGGTACTGGCGATGTCAATTTTGGTGATGAAGCTGCGTTTTCGCTGAATCAGCCGACACCCTGGGCGCGCCCTGCGGGTAGTTTCCCCAAGAGCGATCTTTTGCTACCGACGTAGGATGAGGCTCTTAAAACCAAAGAGTTACTGGAGCCCATCACATGAAAAATTTGCACTGGAAACAGGCCGCCTTGGCAATCGGCGTGGCCGTGCTGGTGGCCTCATGCGGCGGCGGTGGTGCCGAAGGCCCCGGCAATCGGGCAGGCGTGAAGACGCTGGTCGCCTTTGGCGACAGCTTGAGTGACATCGGCAGCTACCGAGTAGGCACCATCGCAGGGTTGGCATCGCTCACGGGTGGCGCGGGCCGCTGGACGGTGAACGCCCCCACAGGCGGGCAGATATGGACGGAACGCATCGCGGCCATCATGGGCTTGCCCGCCCCGTGTTCAGCGGAAACAGGGCTGCTTCCCAATCAGAGCGGCATCACGGGTGAAGCCGTCACCGCACACGCAGGCTGCACCAGCTATGCCCAGGGCAGCGCACGCGTCAGCAGTCCGGTGGCTCCGTCTTCGGTGGCATTGCAAGCAGCGGGAAAACAAAACATCGGGCTGATGGCCAAGCCGGTGACCGCACAAGTCGCAGCGCATTTGGCCAGCCACAACGGCAGCTTTGCCAGCACCGAATTGGTAACCGTGCTGGCGGGAGCGAACGATATTTTCATGGAGCTGCAACTGACTGCGCCGACCAACCCGACGGCGGCGGTCACCAACGTCGCGGCGGCAGCCGTCACGCTGGCCAATCTGATCAAAACCGAGATGGTCGCCAAAGGTGCCAAACAGGTGCTGGTACTGAATCTGCCCGACATTGCCAGCACGCCCTTTGGCATGTCAGAACCTGCCCCTGTGCGGGCACTGCTGGACACGATGGTGCAAACCTTCAACGCCAAATTGGCCGAAGGTTTGACCGGGGTACAGGGCGTGCGCTTGGGTAATGCCTATGCCGAGAACAAAGACCAGTTCACCAACCCCGCTCAATACGGCCTGAGCAATGTCACCAGTGTGGCTTGCGGCCCGAATGCGCTGAGCAATCCCGCCGGAACCAACGGCACCTCGCTGGTCTGCAATGCCAGCAATGCGGTGGCGGGCGATATCTCACATTATTTCTTTGCTGACTCCGTCCACCCGACTCCTTACGGCCACGAGTTGCTGTCGCAATTTGCGTCGCGGGAGTTGTCCCGGGCTGGCTGGCTCTAATCCCCTTACTCGTTGTCAAGGCAGTCAACATGAACAAAATTTTTCAACATGCGCTGGCCGCCTGCGCCCTGCTCACCTGCGTAGGCGCACAGGCCCAAGTGGCAGATCACCTCATGGTGCGCATAGGCGCTGTGAAGGTCAAGCCTATCGTTCAAAGCGGGGATCTGTCAGCACCAGCGTTCACGGGCTCCCAAGTGGATGTGACATCCAGCACCGTCCCCAGTGGGGGCATCACCTACATGCTGGATGACCATTGGGCGGTGGACATGCCTCTGGCGACACCGCTGAAGCACGACATTGTGGGCAGCGGTTCGGTGGCAGGTGTGGGCAAGTTGGGCGAAACCCGCGCGCTGCCCATCACGCTGCTGGGTCAGTACCGCTTTGGGGAGTCGCACGACACATTCCGCCCCTACCTGGGAGCGGGTATCACTTACGCACTTTTTTACAAAGAACGCGGCACCAACACGCTGAATGCTCTGTCAGGCGGCACCCCAACGAGCCCAACCACACTCGCCATTGACAACAGATTCGGGCCTTCCGTGCAATTGGGAGCCACGATGGCATTGAACGAACGTTGGTTCTTGGATGCTACCGTGATCAAGACTTGGGTGAAAACCACGGCCCGTCTCTCAAGAGGACAGACCTTGGATCTGCGCCTAGACCCGGTCGCCGTAGCGGTGGGTATCGGCTACCGCTACTGACGACGGAGCGGGCTACACCCACTAGGCCTGAGACTTACCAGCGCCCGGTTAACTTGGTGTAGGCGTAGTCGCCCACGAGTCGGTTCACGATCGGGGTCAGATGCACGCCATCAGCGAACATGGTGGTGGCTATGTCCAGCCCCGAGGTGATGGTGGAAGTGGTACACGCGGTGGTGTCAGTGGTGGTGCACGCTTGGCTGGTCACATTCGACAGGCTGTAAGTGCTAGGCGAGTTGTAGACCAAGTTCAGGTAATAGGGCATGTCCACGTACAGCATGTAAGCGCCCAAATCAACCGTCGATATCAAGAACGCCTCGTTGAATTGGTTGCTGAGGGTGGTCAGCGCCGCAGTCTGAGTCAGCGTCACGGCCCAAGGCGAGTGCCCCAAGTTGTACAAGCCCACCACGACCACGTACTTAGCCCCCGCCGCGACCAAGCGCTTGACTTGCGTGCCCAAGGCTGTGCCCGCTGCCTTCACGTTGGCGGTGGTTTGGGACGAAATGCCCAGCGCAGTCACTTGCGCCACGACCTCGTCCAAGCCAGCATTCACCAACACCACATCGTTCGCGCCAAAGGTGGTGTCGGCCAGCAAGCTGGTGATTTGCGCCTCGATGCTGGGCACGCCATCGGTGGTGTCAGCGCTGGAGACGCGCGCGCCGCCTTGCGCATACGACCAACCACCGCTGACTTTGGCAACCAAGGGCAGGCCGTAGTTGGCAGCAACTTGGCCCGTCCAAATGTTCACTGAATCGTCGTTCACGGTGTAGCGCTTGCGGCTACTGCCCTGCCCCAAATCGCTGAAGCTGTCGCCCACCGAAAGCAAGCGCGTAGGCTTCAATGCCGATTCGATGGTGCTGGAGCCGCAAGCCGCCAGCAGCGCAGCCGGTGCGCAAGCCAAAGCCAAAAAGGCGCGGCGCGACGTGTTTCCTGTCATGGAGATCTCCTCAATAGTGCGGGCTAGTTTAACGATGGCGGGTTAACCGCCAGTGAAGCCCAGGTCAAGCGGCGGCGGCGCGTTCCAGTCGATCGCACACACCTTCCCATTCGGGGGTGTCGGGTGGGGTTTCAACCCAGATCAGGCGCGCACCTTGGCTATCAAAGTCGCGAAGCACGGCAAACAACTGCTGCGCGGTGGCGGCGGCATCATCGGGCATACGGCGGCAGATCACACCGGGAGCGCGGGTTTTCAGAACGGTGCGGGTGTACAGCGCCAAATGCGCGGCATCAGCCCCCAGCAAGTCGAGCGCGGTTTGCAGCGCTGTGGCCTCCATCAGCCGCACTTTGGCGTTGGGCGCGTAGTGCGCCTCCAGCGTGCCCGAGGCGCGTGGCGTGGCCGCCAGCAGCTCATCTTTGTCATACAGGCGCTGGCCGCAAGCGGCTTCAATTTGCGTGCGGCTGATGTGACCGGGGCGCAGCAGCACCGGCACGCCCCGCGTGCAGTCGATGATGGTTGATTCAATGCCCACCGCGCACAAGCCGCCGTCCAGCACGCGCAGGCTGTCGCCAAACTCGGCTTGGACATGGGCGGCGCTGGTTGGGCTGACGCGGCCAAATTTGTTGGCGCTCGGCGCGGCCAAGCCATGCAGCCCTTGCGCCGCACAAGCGCGTAGCAGCGCCAACGCCACCGGGTGCGCGGGGCAGCGCAGGCCAATCGAATCCTGCCCGCCCGCCGCCGCTGCGCCCACGTCCGGGCGACGCGGCAAGATCACCGTGAGCGGCCCCGGCCAAAACGCCGCCATCAGCCGCTGGGCAAAGTCGGGCACGCTGGCGGCGAAGTGGGCCACGCCCGCCGCATCAGCCACATGCACGATCAGCGGGTGGTTGCTGGGGCGACCCTTGGCCGCAAAAATTTGGGCGACCGCTGCATCGCTGGCTGCGTCGGCAGCCAGGCCGTACACCGTTTCGGTTGGCAGGCCCAGCAGCTCACCCGCGCACAAGGTTTGCACCGCCGTTGCGAGGTCTGCGGGGACTTGGCCGTTCAGCAGCATGGTGGGCACGCTCAAAACGCCGCCATACCCAAGATGTCAGCGGCTTTCAGCGCGGTGGCTTTGACCACGTCCACGCTGGGGCCGGTGATGTTCAAGTGGCCCATCTTGCGGCCCGCACGCGCTTCCAGCTTGCCGTACAGGTGCAGATGCGTGCCGGGCAAGGCCAGCACTTGCGCCCAATCGGGGTTGCGCGATTGGCCTTGCGCATCGAACCACAGGTCGCCCAACAGGTTGAGCATGATGGCCGGGCTGTGCAGGCGCGGAGTGGTCAGCGGCAAGCCCGTCAACGTGCGCACTTGCAGCTCGAACTGCGACACGTCGCAGGCGTTGAGCGTGTAATGGCCGCTGTTGTGCGGACGCGGAGCCATCTCGTTGACGATCAAGCGGCCATCGGCCAGCACGAAAAATTCAACGCACAGCACGCCCACGTACTGCAAGCCTTCGGCAATGGCGCGGGCGCTGGCCACGGCTTGCTCGGCCAAGGCGGCGGGCAGGTTGCCTTCAAAGACTTGCGTGACGGCCAAGATGCCATCGCGGTGCTCGTTGAGCTGCACCGGGAAGTTGACCATCTCGCCCTGCCAACCACGCGCCACAATCACCGAGCACTCGGCGGCCAGCGGCAACATGTGCTCCAGCACGCAGGGCACCTGCTTCAAGCTGTCCCAGGCTGCGGCCAGCTCGCCGCGGGTGGTCACGCGCACCTGGCCCTTGCCGTCATACCCCAGACGGGCGGTTTTCAGAATGCCGGGCAGCAGCGCGTCCGTCACCGCAGCCAAGTCAGCCGCGCTCTCAATCACCGCATAGGGCGCCACCGGCACACCACTGCGTGCCAAGTGCGCTTTTTCCTTGATGCGGTCCTGCGCGATGGCCACCGCATCGGCACTCGGCGCGGTGGG
>CALMOI010000394.1 GCA_937871735.1 uncultured Comamonadaceae bacterium | reverse complement strand
CACTTCAGTCATGCATAGACCAGTTCTGTGCGCGAGTTGTCTCCTCCACCCCTCCGAAAAAGGTGGATTTACCCCGAATCGCAAGATTCGGGGTTTTTTTACGCCTGTACTGATCTGGCCTGTGCTGCGACCCGTCACAGGCCGCATCTTATGATGGTCATCATGACGACTGCACAGCCCACCCCTTCTCTCTCTTCCCCATCTCCCGTGACGGCCAGCGCCGCTGCGCTCACGCCTGCTGACTACCTGATCAAAATTTTGAACGCTCGCGTCTACGACGTGGCCGTGGAGTCGGCGTTTGAAGAGGCCAAAAACCTCAGCCGCCGCCTGAAAAACCAAGTGCTCTTGAAGCGCGAAGACCAGCAAGCCGTGTTCAGCTTCAAGCTGCGTGGTGCCTACAACAAGCTGGCGCATCTCAGCCCCGAGCAGCGCCAACGCGGCGTGATTTGCGCCTCGGCGGGCAACCACGCACAGGGCGTGGCCTTGGGTGCCAGCAAATTGGGCTGCCGCGCCGTGATCGTGATGCCCACCACCACGCCTCAAGTCAAGATTGATGCCGTGCGCAACCTGGGCGGTGACGCAGCGCAAGTCGTGTTGCATGGCGACAGCTACTCCGATGCCTATGCCCACGCAGTGACGCTGGAACAACAGCAAGGCCTGACCTTCGTCCACCCGTTTGACGACCCCGATGTGATCGCCGGGCAAGGCACCATCGCCATGGAGATGCTGCGTCAGCATCCGGGGCAGCTGGATGCTGTGTTCGTCGCCATTGGCGGCGGAGGGCTGATTGCCGGTGTGGCTAATTACATCAAGGCCGTACGCCCCGGCATCAAGGTGATCGGCGTGCAGATGAACGACTCGGACGCGATGATTCAATCTGCCCACGCGCACCACCGGGTCACGCTGCCCGATGTGGGTTTGTTCTCGGACGGCACCGCAGTGAAGCTGGTTGGCGAAGAAACCTTCCGCGTCGCGCATGCGCTGGTCGATGAGTACATCACCGTGGACACGGACTCGGTGTGCGCCGCCATCAAAGACATTTTTGTGGACACGCGCAGCATCGTCGAACCCGCAGGCGCTTTGGCTGTGGCGGCAATCAAACAGTATGTGACCACGCACCACACTGAAGGCGAGACCTACGCCGCCATCTTGTGCGGTGCCAACATGAACTTTGACCGCCTGCGCTTCGTGGCCGAGCGCGCTGGCGTGGGCGAGGAAAGCGAAGCCCTGTTGGCCGTGACCATTCCCGAAGCGCGCGGCAGTTTTCGGCGATTTTTAGAGCTGATCGGCAACTTGCCGGGCGGCCAGCGCAATGTGACCGAGTTCAATTACCGCATCAGCGATGAGGCCAAAGCACACGTCTTTATTGGCCTGACCACGCACGGCAAGGGCGAAAGCGAGTTGTTGGCGGGCAAGTTCCGCGAACACGGTTTCGGGGCGCTGGACTTGACTCACGACGACTTGGCGCAAGAACACATCCGCCACATGGTGGGCGGCCATTCGACGCTGGCGCAAGATGAACGCCTGCTGCGCTTCACCTTTCCCGAGCGTCCCGGTGCGCTGCTCAAGTTCCTGAGCCTGATGCAGCCGGGCTGGAACATCAGCCTGTTTCACTACCGCAACCAAGGCGCGGACTACGGGCGAATTTTGATTGGCCTGCAAGTTCCCCCTGCTGATCATCAGGATTTCAGGGCGTTTTTGGACACCTTGGGTTACGCTTGTGTAGAAGAGACCCAAAATCCGGTGTACCGCATGTTCTTACAAAGTTAAAAAACCGCTGAGTGTTGTCAAGAAAATATCGAGGATTGCAAGCTAAAGTACCGACACTAACAGCCATGCGCCTGCTGCCCTCCACGTGAAAAAACTCATGACACTCTTCAGCTGGTTCAAACCTAAGTCGGGCACGCATCCTGGGCGCGAGCCGGGGCACCGCCCTGTGGTCAACACACCGGCCAAAGTGGCGGATTACGCGCCCAGCCAGATCAACGATCACAGCGCTGATCGGCTCAAAACTGAGCGTGCCAAGATGCGTGAGCAGCTCTACTCCGTGGTACGCGAGTCGATGGTTCGGGTCGGCATCTTGTCCAGTAACTTCAAGTTCAAAGTTCTGGCGACCGACCCGAAGGGGTTGCGCTTCATCGTGATGATGGATTTGCCCGAGGCATTTGGCGCAGACATTTCACAGCTTGCTGAGATTGAGCCGGTAATTTGCCGCACCGCCAAAGTCCGGCACAACATCATCGTGTCGGCGGTGTACTGGCGAGCAGATGTGCCCGTGCCCACAGGACGTGCACCCGCCCCCGCTGCATCGACAACAGCAGCGCCATCTCCAACACCCGCGCCCGTCGCCACACCTGCACCCACCCCGGCGGTTTCTGCCCCACCGACTACACCAGACAAGCCCGGCTTCGAGCCAGTGCTAGCTGACGAAGTGTCCGCGTTGAGGCGTGTGTTGGCAGCGGGTGGTTCCGCTGCGCCAATGGAGCCCAGCACCAACCCAGCTTTGCTGACAGGCTACGAAAACACCGAGATCATCGAATCTGAAATGCCCGCCGACCAAGACCAGCAGGCCACACTGGTTCAACACGAACCGGAAGATGACCCGTATCCGCTGCTCAGCCCCACGCAGTATGGTGATTTGCGCTGAGTCAGCAGCACCACGAATCAGCGTTTGACGGGGGGCAAGTCCAGCACCATGCTGGCAGCCCCTGCGGCAGTTCCCCCCAAACGAGCGCGGCGAGGTTCAACCGCTTGCAGCGTCAAGTCGCCTTCTAAGCTGGCACCGACGCGGTAGGGTTTGGCAGGCTTGCCATCAATCGAGATCAGCGCAGCGCCGCCCTCAGAGCGCCCTGCCACCACGCCCAGCAAGGCGTAACGGCTGGCCGCATTGACCACCGGCATCGTCGGTGACACCTGCGTCACCGCACCCAACACCCGCCCGACTGCGCCCGCATCAGCGCTGGGTTCATTCGTGGAGATGGCCGCAGCGGGCGGTGCGGTGACCGCTGTACCCACACTGGCACGCAAGCCCCACCACGCGGCGCTGGCAGCCGCCAGCGTCCAAACAACCAGCGTGATACCACGCGACCACCACTTGATTTGCGAGTTTGTCACCATCGGATGATTATGATGGAAGCGAACGACAGACCTACAGGCTCCCTCATGACCTCCCGTATTTCCTCTTTTTGTCACGCACGCTTGACCGCTGCCCGCCGCTCCAGCGCGCGCGGCTTCACCCTGATTGAATTGATGGTGGTGCTGGTCATCATTGGCGTGCTGGCTGCGCTGATCGTGCCCAACGTGCTTGACCGCGCTGACGATGCCCGCGTCACCGCCGCGCACACCGACGTGACCAACGTCATGCAAGCGCTCAAGCTCTACAAGCTCGACAACCAACGCTATCCCACCGCCGAACAGGGTCTGCAAGCCCTGATCGCCAAGCCCAACAGCGGCCCGATTCCTGGCAACTGGAAGCCTTACCTCGAAAAACTGCCCAGCGACCCGTGGGGCCGCCCGTACCAGTACCTCAACCCTGGCGTGAAGGGCGAAATTGATGTGATGTCCTTCGGCGCAGACGGCCAATCCGGTGGCGAGGGCAAGAATGCGGACATCGGCAGCTGGCAATAAGCCACGCCGCCACGCCCACGGTTTCACGCTGATTGAACTGCTGGTGGTGATGGTCATCATCGCCATCGGCACGGCGGGGGTGGGATTGGCGATGCGCGACTCATCGTCCACCACGCTGGAGCGCGACGCACAGCGGCTGGCGGCGCTGCTGGAAGGCGCGCGCATTCAGTCTCGCGCTGCGGGCGTGCCAGTGATATGGCGCGCCACGCCAGAAGGCTTTGTGTTTGACGGCCTGCCCTCCGCATCTAACAGCGGCCCCGCCAGCACGACAGCCCAGCCTCAGCGTTGGCTCCATGACGGCACCACGGCCAGCGGCTCCGGCACGCTGCAACTGGGGCCAGAACCCATGATTGACCCGCAATCTGTCACGCTCATCAACACCAGCGCGCCCGGCCAAGCCCTGCGCGTGGCCACCGACGGCCTGCACCCCTTCACCGTGCAAAGCGCGGACGCGGCTCCCGTTGCCAGCCCCTGAACCGCCGCCGCTCGCCGCTCTTTTTTTGCGCATGAATCTCACCTCGGTCAGCCCCGCACGTCTGCACATCACACGGCCCGCACAGCGCGCGCACGGCTTCACCTTGATTGAAGTGCTGGTGGCGCTGGGCATTGTGGCCATCGCGCTCAGCGCCGGACTGCAAGCCACCTCCGCGCTGACCCACAACGCACTGCGCCAGTCCGACATCTTGCTGGCCCACGTCTGCGCGGAAAACGAGCTCATCAAAACCCGCCTATCGCGGCAAATGCCCAGCGTGGGCGAAAGCAGCGTCACCTGCGAACAAGCCGGGCGCAGCTTTGACCTGACCTTGAACGTGCAGCCCACGCCCAACCCGTCGTTTCGCCGCGTGACGGCCCGCGTGGTGCAAGAGGGCAATCCGGTGCTGAGTCTCTCCACCATCGTGGGCCGCTACTGATGCGCTCGCCCGACCTGATCGCTTCTATGTCACCCGCCACGCCCGCCCGCTGCGCGCCCAGTCCGCACTCACGCCGACGCGGCTTCACCTTGATTGAGCTGCTGGTGGCGCTGGCCGCGCTGTCGCTGTTGGCCGTGATGAGCTGGCGCGGCTTGGACGGCATGAGCCGCGCCCAAACCGTGACCCAAGCCCGCGCCGACGAAGTGCTGACGCTGCAAACCGGCCTCGCGCAGTGGAAAGCTGACTTAGACGCCATCGCCACCACCAACCACATCACCAGCTTGGACTGGAACGGCCAAGCGCTGCGCATCACCCGGCGCGGCAGCGCCTCGGCCAGCGACGCGCTGCGCGTGGTGGCCTGGACACGCCGCGCCGATGCCCAAGGCCAATGGCTGCGCTGGCAATCGCCGCCCGTCGTCACACTGCAAGACTGGACGCTGGCCTGGACGCAAGCCGAACGCTGGGCGCAAAACCCCAGCGATCCCGACAAAAAACGGGAAATCGCTGTGCTCGGGCTGGAAAACTGGCAGTTGTTTTACTTCCGCAACGACGCTTGGAGCAACCCACTGTCCAGCAGCGGCACCACAGCCGGAACCACCACCACCGCCATCAATCCCGACTTGCCCGACGGCGTGCGCGTGGTGCTGACGCTGCCGCCCGGCTCAGCCTTGAGCGGCAAGATCACGCTGGACTGGGTGCAACCCGCCACCGGAGGCGCGAAATCATGACGCGCCAACGCCAACGCCAACGCGGAGCCGCGCTGCTGCTGGCCATGCTGACCGTGACCTTGGTCGCCACCTTGAGCGCGGCGGCGCTGTGGCAGCAATGGCGCAGTGTGGAAGTCGAAAGCGCCGAACGCGCCCGCGTGCAATCGGGCTGGATTTTGAATGGCGCGCTTGATTGGGCCCGCCTCATCTTGCGCGAAGATGCCCGCACCGGCGGAGCCGACCATCTGGCCGAACCTTGGGCCGTGGGGCTGCAAGAAGCGCGGCTGTCCACCTTCTTGTCTACCGATGCCACCAGCGTGGACGACCCCGCACAAGACGCATTTTTGTCCGGGCAAATCACAGATCTGCAAGGGCGGCTGAACGTCAACAACTTGATTGAAGACAACAAGCTCTCGGCCACCGCGCAACAAGCCTTCAGCCGCCTGTTTCGTCTGCTCGGTCTGCCGCCCAGCGAGCTGACGCTGTTGACCACGCAACTGCTGCTGGCCCAAAAGGGCAACGATGGCAACGGCAGCAGCGTTGGCGTGCCGCTGCGGCCGCAACGGGTCGAGCAACTGATCTGGCTGGGACTGAGCCCGCAAACCGTGGCCCTGCTGCGCCCTTACGTCACCATGCTGCCCGAGCGCACCACGCTCAACGTCAACACCGCCAGCGCCGAAGCCTTGTACGCCGCCATTGACGGCTTGAGCCTGGCCGACGCTCAGCGACTGGTGGCAGCGCGGGCCAACAGCCACTACACCAGCTTGGGCGATGCGGCCAAAGTGGTGTCTGGCGTGGACAGTGGCAGCAACAGCGGCCAACTCTCGGTCAGCTCGCGCTTTTTTGAAGTGCGTGGGCGGCTGCGCATCGAACGCAGCGTGGTCGAAGAGGTGTCGGTGGTGCAGCGCGACGGCCTGACGGTGCGCACGCTGTGGCGCGAACACGGCATTGCGCCCTTGGTTGCGCCCTCCTGATTACTGCGCCACGCCGCACTCCATCGCGACACATCACCTCTCTACAATGCGCGACACGACCCGCCCATGAGCACCTTGATCATCACTTTGCCCCTGACCCCAGGGGATGCCAGCACCCGCTACAGCCACGCTTCGAGCCCTGACGGGCAAAGCGTGGCCGCGTCTGCCGTGGCCACCGCCGCCACCTTGCCCGATGCAGGCCGAGGTGTGGACGAAACCGTGGTCATCGTGCCCGTGGCTGCGCTGTCGTGGCAGCGTGTGGAACTGCCGCCAGGCATCGGCCCTGGCAGCCCGCGCCTGCGCGCCGTGCTGCAAAGCCTGCTGGAAGATCGCCTGCTGGACGACCCCGACACCCTGCACTTGGCGCTGGAGCCCGGTGCGCGTGCCGGTCAAGCCGCTTGGGTGGCGGTGTGCGAGCGCGCTTGGCTCAGCCAACATCTGCACACACTGGAAGCCGCCGGACACCCAGCCAGCCGCATCGTGCCCGAGTTCGCACCCCACGCGGGCGAGCTGCGCGTGCAAGTGCTGGGTGAGTCCGAGTCTTCCGCGCAGATGGTGCTGAGCGGCGACGGCGTGGTCGGTGGCGTGGCCCGCTTGCCGCTGCACGCCGACACGCTGGGCACCGCCTTGGGCGCAGCCGGTCTGCCCGACAACGCCGAAGTGCTGGCCGAACCCGCCATCGCCGCCCTGACCGAACAACTGTTGCACTGCAAAGTGCGCCTGCAACAAGCCGCACAACGCCACGTGCAGTCCACGCAAACGCCGTGGGATTTGGCGCAATTTGACTTGGCCAGCACGGGCCGCATCCGACTGGTCAAGCGCTTGGCCGGTGCGGCGCGTGAGTTCGGGCGTGCCCCGGCTTGGCGGGCGGCGCGCTGGGGTTTGGTGTTGCTGGCGCTGGCGCACTTGGTGGGCTTGAACGCATGGGCCTGGCAAGAATCTGCCCGCTGGCAAGCCAAAAGAGAGCTGATCACCCGCACGCTGACGCAAACCTTCCCCGGCGTGAAAGTGGTGGTCGATGCGCCGGTGCAAATGG
>CALMOI010000393.1 GCA_937871735.1 uncultured Comamonadaceae bacterium | reverse complement strand
AAGACCAGGACGCCAAGCCGCTGGTGGTGCTGATGCACGGCAACCGCAAGGTGTCGACCAAGAATCTGGCGCGCCAGATCGGGGCCAAGTCGGTGGAGCCCTGCAAGCCCGAGGTGGCGAACCGGCACAGCGGCTATTTGGTGGGCGGCACCTCGCCCTTTGGCACGCGCCGGGCCATGCCGGTGTACATCGAGTCCACCATTCTTGAGCTGCCGCGCATCGTGCTCAACGGCGGGCGGCGTGGCTACTTGGTGGGGATCGATCCGCAGGTCTGCGTGCAATTGCTGGACGCGAAGCCGGTGCAGTGCGCGTTGCCCTTGGACGATTGACCGCCGCTGGCAAAATACCCGGCTTGCCCTGAGGAGTTTTGCTTTGGATCTGTTGTTTCCCGCCTTGGCTGTCTTGGCCGCTTACCTGCTGGGGTCGCTCAGCTTTGCTGTGATCGTCAGCCGCGTCATGGGCTTGAGTGACCCGCGCAGCTACGGCAGTAAAAACCCCGGTGCCACCAATGTGCTGCGCACCGGCAACAAAAAGGCTGCCGCGTTGACGCTGTTGCTTGATGCGCTCAAAGGCTGGGTGCCGGTGGCGTTGGTGAACTGGTTCGGCGTAGCTGTGGGATTGGGCTCAGGCACGCTGGCGCTGGTCGGGTTGGCGGCGTTTTTGGGTCACGTCTTCCCGGTGTTTTTCAAGTTTGAAGGCGGCAAGGGCGTGGCCACCGCAGCGGGCGTGTTGCTGGGCCTGAGCGGCTGGCTGGGGTTGGCGGTGGGCGTGACGTGGTTTGCCGTGGCGCGGGTGTCGCGCTATTCGTCGCTGGGCGCGCTGACGGCGGCTGCCGTGGCTCCGCTGTACTACTGGTTGGGCGATGGACGTTTGTGGACGGCTCCCGCCGTGGTGGTGTTGACCGTGGCGGTGATGAGCGCCGTCTTGATCTGGCGGCACAGCGCCAACATCAGCCGCTTGCTGGCGGGCACCGAGCCCAAAGTCGGCAGCAAGAGCAAAACCCCGGCGACGGGCGCGTAAGCGTCAGCGAGCGGCTCAGTACCGCCGCTCCAGCGTCATTTGGTCGCTGTCGCGGCGCATTTGGAAGCGGTTCAAAAAGCTGTTACCCAGCAGCACTTGGGACATGGGTTGCAGCGTGACCACTGCATCCACGTCGCGCAGTTCCACGTCAGCGATGCGCACCGAACTGAGTTTGATCTTCCATGCCAAGCCCACGCCGTTGGCGGTGCCGGTGCGTATCGGTTGGCCGTCGCGGTAGTTGATGCTCATGCGGTCAGCATCGTTGCTGCCGATGGCAACCAGCGTGGCACCGGTGTCCACCATGAATTGCGCTGTTTGGCCGTTGATGGAGCCTGAGGTGACAAAGTGTCCGCCGCTAGAGGCCGTCAGCACAATTTTGCCGCCCACGGGGCGTGGGCCGTTCGCTCCCACATGGCCGGGTGATTCGCCCAAACGCAGCGTCAAGCGCTGGCCGTTGACTTCGACCACGGCGCTGTCTGAGGTGGTTGACAGCACCTTCACGCCCAAATAACTGTCGCCCACCGCCACGCCTTTGGGGGCGTTGCCGTCTACGATCAGCAGGGCGCGCGTGCCCAACATGCCTTGCAAGGCCACAGTTTCACCCCACGCAGAACCCACTGAGCCGACCCAGCCGACCCAGCTCAAAATGCAAGCCACACGGCGCAGCGAAGTCAGCATGGTGGGCGGTGCTCGTTCAGTCGCGGAAGTTGTCGAAGCTGATCGGCACTTCGGTGATGTCTTTGCGCAGCAGCGCCATTGCGGCTTGCAAGTCGTCACGCTTGGCACCGGTGATGCGAACCGATTCGCCTTGAATCGAGGCTTGCACTTTGAGCTTGCTGTCTTTGATCAAGCGGGTGATTTTCTTGGCATCTTCGGTGGCGATGCCGTTTTTCACCTTGATGACTTGCTTGACCTTGTCGCCGCCAATTTTTTGCACGTCGCCCATGTCGAGGAAACGCACGTCCACGTTGCGCTTGGTCAGCTTGTTGCGCAGCACGTCTTCGATTTGGGTGAGCTGGAAGTCGGCATCACCGATCAGGGTGATTTCTTTGTCTTTCAGCTCAATCGAGGCCGAAGTGCCTTTGAAGTCAAAGCGGGTGGCGATTTCTTTGGCGGTGTTTTCTACCGCGTTTTTGACTTCGGGCAGGTTGGGTTCGCAAACGGTGTCAAAAGAAGGCATGTTCAGTCTGTAGAGATAGCAAAGAGGGGAATGCGACAATTCTCCCATGTTCCCAGAGTTCAACTTTCCCCTGCAAGGCTGCAACACCTTTGGCATCGTCGCCAAGGCGCAGACCTTGATTCGCGTGCGCAGTGACGACGACGTGCGCGCCGTGCTGGCCGACCCGGCGCTGGCCGCTCAACCCAAGTTCGTGTTGGGCGGCGGCAGCAACATTGTGCTGACCGGCGATGTCAAACCCGTGGTGCTCAAAGTCGAAGTGCCGGGCCGCCGCTTGGTGGCCGAAACCGACAAGGCTTGGATTGTCGAAGCCGGTGCGGGCGAGGTCTGGCACGACTTTGTGCGCTGGACGCTGGCCCAAGGCTGGCCCGGCCTCGAAAACTTGGCGCTGATTCCCGGCACCGTGGGCGCATCGCCGGTGCAAAACATTGGCGCTTATGGCGTGGAGCTGCAAGACCGCTTTGATTCACTGGACGCCATTCACCTCGACACCGGCCAGCACTTCACGCTGAATGCGGCGCAGTGCGGCTTTGGCTACCGTGATTCGGTGTTCAAGCACGCCAGCGATTTGGGTTTGGCTGGCCGGGCGCTGATTGTGCGGGTGCGTTTTGCGCTGCCCAAGCCGTGGAAGCCGGTGCTGGGTTACTTGGATTTGGAGCGCAAGATGCAAGAAACTGGCATCAACGAGCCCAGCGCGCAGCAAATTCACGACTGGGTTTGCGCCATCCGCCGCGCCAAATTGCCCGATCCGGCGCAGATTGGCAACGCGGGCAGCTTCTTCAAAAATCCCAGTGTCACGCCCGAGCAGTGCGCCGACATCATCGCCCGTGACCCGAAAGTGGTGCATTACCCCATGCCCGAC
>CALMOI010000392.1 GCA_937871735.1 uncultured Comamonadaceae bacterium | reverse complement strand
ATGGCGATGGCGATTTTTTCAGGGGCAAAAGGCACCACGGCACCGTTGCGGCGCAGGATTTGGTAATGGCCCAATTCCAGGCGCGAGGGCTGCTGAGCCGGGTCAGCCAAGGTGGCGCTGGAGTCGCCAGCAGAGGTGGAAGGGGTGTTCAATGCGTGCAGCATGGCATCCTTGGAAAGAGTGGGCGTTATGTCGGGAAGATGGGTTTTGGCAGGCAAAACCGCATGTCGCTAGCGTTGGTTGCTTTGGCTGAAAGCACTAGCAATGGTGTATGTGACTATTCTAACCACTACCCATAGCGCATTGTGGAATTTACAACTTAACCCTGATCGACTTGGGTTTGTGCGGGAAAACGCTCAGCGGGCCAGCCCAAAGCATGTTGGAGAGTTTGCCAATGGAACTGTGTGCCGGGGTCGCCTTTGCGTCCGGGGGCGATGTGCTGGTGTCCGGCCACGTGGCGTATCGGGTAGTGCTGAACGATGGCGGCGGACAACTGATTCAGGGTGGCGTATTGTGCCGCCTCAAAGGGCCCATCTTCCAGTCCTTCGAGCTCAATGCCGATAGAAAAATCGTTGCAATTGTCACGACCCAGGTGGTTAGAGCGCCCCGCGTGCCACGCTCGATCATCGCAACTGACGAACTGCCACAGCTTGCCGTCACGCTGAATGTAGAAGTGAGCCGATACTTGCAAGCCCCGAATTTGCGCCAGCCAGGGGTGCGAATCCCAGTCCAATTGATTGGTAAATAAATGTTGCACTTGCGCACCACCGTACTCACCGGGCGGCAAGCTGATGGAGTGAATGACCAGCAAGTCGATCTCCACTTGCGCCGGGCGTGGGCCGAAATTGGGCGATGGCAGGGCGCAAGCTGGCGCGTACCAGCCTTGTTGCCACAGCGCGTGGCGGGGTTCAGAGGCTGTCATCAAAGTCGGGGCTGGAGCTGCTGGGCACGGCAATCGACAAGCGCGACATGCGGTAACGCATTTGGCGCAGATTCAGCCCCAGTTGGGCGGCGGCGGCGGTGCGGTTGAAGTCGGTGTTTTGCAGGGCGCGGATCAGCATTTCGCGCTCTTGCTCGTCCAGCCATGCTTCCAGATTGCTGGGCGTGCCGGGGTTGGCGGCTGCGCCCAAGGTGCAGCAGGTGCTGCCGGGTGGGCAGTGGGGGCCAGGCTGGCGATCTGCTGCTGGTGCGTTGGTGTGGGTGACATGCGCCGCATGAAGTGCGGGGCCATTGGTGCTGACCGGCGGTGACAGCGCCAAATCGTCAAAGTCGAGTTCGCCGTTGTCGCTCAGGGCGAGGGCGCGGTGCAGCAGGTTTTCTAACTCGCGCACATTGCCGTCGAGCGGATGCTGGCTGAGCTGATCCATCGCACGGGCGGCAATCGGCGGCACGGCGGTGCCTGATTCGTGGGCAATGCGTGTCAGCAGCGCTTGGCATAGCGCGGGCAAGTCTTCGCGGCGTTCGCGCAGGGGCGGCGAGATGATCTCGATCACGTTCAGGCGGTAGTACAAGTCTTGGCGGAAATTCCCGGTCTGTACTTCCCCGGCCAAGTCTTTGTGCGTGGCGCTGACGATGCGCACATCCACCGCTTCTTCTTGGGTCGAACCCAGCGAGCGTATGCGCCGCTCCTGAATCGCCCGCAGCAGCTTGGACTGCATGGCGAGGGGTAAATCGCCAATTTCGTCCAGAAACAAAGTGCCGTTGCGGGCGGCTTGAAAGTAGCCTTCCCGGTCTTGACTGGCACCGGTGTAAGAGCCTTTTTTGGCCCCGAAGAACTCGGCTTCGAGCAAATTTTCAGGAATCGCGCCGCAGTTGACGGCCACAAATGGCCCGTCAGCACGGTGGCTGCACGCATGGATGGCGCGGGCGATCAGTTCTTTGCCCGTGCCCGATTCGCCGCGCACCAGCACCGGGGCCATGCTGCGCGCCACCTTGGCGATGCGGCGCTTGACCGAGCACAGCGCCGCCGATTCGCCCACCAGCTGCTCCAGTGCGGTGTGGCCGCTGGCGCTCAGGCTGTCGCTGGCCTCAGTTGGCTCAGACGTTCCGCTGTACGGGGCAGTAGAGGTTTCCGGGGCCGATTTGCGTGAACCCGTTGGATTGCGCGAGCTGGCTGAGCGCTGAGCGGGCGCGTGGGCCGGTGCCAAACCACTCGGGGGCTGGCGCACGGCAGAAGCCACCACGGCGCGAAACTGCTTCAAATCGACCGGCTTGGTCAGGTAGTCAAATGCCCCGGCTTTCAGCGCTTCGACGGCGTTTTCTGCCGAGCCATAGGCGGTCATGACGATGCAGCGCTCAGGGCGTTGGCGCGCTTGCACCTGTTGCAGCAGTTCCAGACCCAGTCCATCGGGCAGGCGCATGTCGGTGATGACCACGTCATAGCGCTGCTGGCGCAGCAGCTCCAGCCCTTCGGCCAAGGTGCCAGCGGCCTCGATGCGGTAACCCTCGCGCAGCAGCGTCAGTTCGTAGAGCATGCGCAGGTCGGGCTCATCGTCAATGACAAGGATGCGGGCTGACGTGGTGGGCAAAGGAGCGTTCATGGTCAGGTGAGGGTGGAGTCATCGGCAAGCGGCGCGACGGGCCATGATGCCACCGCCACTTGCAGTGTCACCATGAACTCGTTGCCATCGACCGGCAAGCCGTCGTGAAAGCGTTCATTGCGTTCGTAGCCGATGAGGGCACCGTGGCGCTCGCACAGCTCGCGGCAAATGTACAAACCCAGCCCGCTAGAGCGGCTCTCTGACGAAAAAAAGGGTTCAAATAAATGACGCTGCACGGCTTGCTCCAGCGGCGGGCCATCACTCCAGACCCGCAGCAACAAACGCGAGCCAGGGCGAACTTCGGTGCTGACGTGGACAGGCGCGGTGTGCTGCGCGTAGCGGCGGGCATTGTCCAGCAAGTTGACCAACACGCGCCGCAGGTGATCAGCAGCGAAGCGGGCCTCGCAATGCCCCGCGCTCAGTGACAGGGCCAGCGTGGGCGCAGTGCTGGCTTGCTTGAGCCAGTCGTTGCACATGTGGCGCACGGACTCGTCCAGTCGCAGTCGGTTGCCTTGCGGATCAACGGGGCTGTGTTCGACGCGCGCCAAGTCCAAGATCTCGTCCACGATGTGGGCCAGCCGCTGGGCATTTTGCTGCACCATCAGGCTCAGGCGCTGTTGAATCGGGTCGGTGAGCTCTTCGGCCAGCAGGGCGTTGGCTTGGGTGATGGCGGCCAGCGGGTTGCGGATTTCGTGGGCCACGGCGGCGGACATGCGGCCCATCGCGGCCAGTTTTTCGGTGCGCACTTGGGCTTCCAGCTCACGCCGGTCTTGCAAGAACATCACGCACAAGCTCTCGGCCCCGTCGGTCAACGCGGCGGCGAGTTGGGTGCGCACGCGCAGTCCGCAGCGTGGCAGGCCAGGGTGATGCAGGTCGATGTCGGTGTTGGGCTGATTGCCTTCAGTGAAGGTCAGGCGCGTCAAATAAGCAATGGGCTGCCAGCCGGGTTCGCTGTCGAGCAGCAGTGGCGCGTAGCCTGCGGGTTCTTCGCCACCAATCAACTGCCGTGCGGCGGGGTTGGCGGCGCGCACCACGCCGTCTGGGTCAATCACCAGCACGCCGTCGGTCAGGTTTTCAATCACCAGTTCGCTGACCAAGGTTTGGATGCGCGCTTGGCGTTCGCTGCGCCGGGCGATGGCTTCTTCACGCGCCAGGCGCAGCGCCAGTTGGTGCGTCAAAAAAGCCACGATGAACAGGCCCGAACCGGTCAACCCCGCCTGCAAAAAGCGCGAGGTCAGTTCCGACGGCAGCGTGAGCGACATCCACCATGCATCGGCCAACAGCAGCAGCGTGACGGCTGCGGTGGTGCCCAGCGCCAGAAGCAACGAGCCCAGCACCGCTGACAGCAGCACCGGCATGGCAAACAGCGGCGTGTAGTTGATGTTGCCACCTTGCAAGGTGTGCAAGGTGGAAAAAACGATGACATCTACCGCAATCGTGGCTACCCATTGGGGGTCAAAGTTGCGCCCCTGTGCCGTCGGCTTGGACAGCAGTCGCACGCCGATGGCCGCGCCCAGGTAGAACACGCACACGCCCAGCAGCAGCGGTGGCTCGTTGCGTCCCAGCCAGTAGGCAAACACTTGCAACACCAGCAGCACCAACGCAATCATGACGCGGGCGGTCATGAAGCCGCTCCACAGTCGGCCAAAAGCTTCGGGGCCGCTCATGGGGTGAGCTGGGTTGTCCGTGTTGTTGGAAGACAGCAGCGCCGGGTTGAACCAAGTGTGGGGCCCGTCTTCGTTCGGCGATGGCACAGCGGCGAGATTCATGGCGCAGGCGCTCCTGCTGAGCGGTGTGCTGCGCTGCAATAAGGTCGCCCTTGCGCATCCAATAGCGCTTCAGACTGCGGCAGGTGCAGGCCGCAGTGGGTGCAGCGCACCATCGCCGGCGGGGCGGGTGTGGGCGCAGGCGTTTGCGCCGCACGTGCTTTGATGCGACCTTGCCGCCACAGCCACACGCCAGCCAGCACGGCCAGCAGTACCAACAGGGCTTTCACGCTGCGCGTCCCAGCACCACTTCCAGCACAAAGCGCGACCCGGCATAGGCCAGCAGCAGCAGCCCCGCGCCGGTGTACAGCACTTGCACCGCACGCCGACCACGCCAGCCTAAGCGCCAGCGCCCCAGCAGCAACATGGCAAAAGTCAGCCATGACAGCAGCGAGAACACGGTCTTGTGATCCCACTTCCAGCGCGCACCGGCAGCGCCGTACAGCGTCTCGCCAAACAGCCAGCCTGCCAGCAAGGTGGCAGTTAGCAGCACAAACCCGGCGCTGACAAAGTGAAACGTCAGCCGCTCTAGCGTCAACAATGGAATGCCGCTGTGCGGGTCAGCAGCGAGCCGGATTTGTTTTTCTGTGCGGCGCATCAGCGCAGCGTGCAGCACCGCTGCCGCAAACATGCCGTAAGAGGCAATGCCCAGCGCCCAGTGCAGCGGCAGCCAAGCCGAGGCCGCTACATGCAGCTCAGTCCACGGAAACAGCCCGCCCAACAGCACCGCCGCCGCACCCAGCCCCTCCAGCGCCCAGCGCGCTTTGAGCTGCGGGAAAACCTGACGTTCCACGCCA
>CALMOI010000391.1 GCA_937871735.1 uncultured Comamonadaceae bacterium | reverse complement strand
ACCCACCGTCGAACTGATCATGCGCATCGCCGATGACCATCGCATCATCGTGTTGATCGAGTCGGTGGGCAGTGTATTTGCTCCCCCCTCCACACTGGATGACGCACCCGACCCCGAATCTGGCACTGAAGGTGGTTTTGGTCTGTACATCATCCAGCTCGCTTGCGATGCCTTGGCGTTTGAGCACGGTCAAGGAATCAATCGCGTGCGGATGGAGTTTGAGTTAGAACGCCACACACCCACGCTAGACTGAGCGCACTAGACCATGCACAGGGTGTGGTCAGTTTCCAGAAAGTGCTTTTCTCATGTCTGCGACCACTGCATCTCACCGCCTGTTGGGCAAAGTTAGTTTGATCACCGGCTCCGCTCAAGGCATCGGTTTGGCCACCGCGCTCAAGTTTGCACAAGAAGGCGCCATCGTGGTGGTTTGCGATGTGCAGCAGACCGCTGTGGATGCGGCTGTGGCGCAATGCGTCGCCTTGGGCGCCCAAGCTGTCGGCTTCGTCATGGATGTGACCCAACGCGAACAAGTCGATGCGGTGGTGGCCCAAATCCAAGCGCAGTTTGGCCGCATTGACGTACTGGTCAACAACGCCGGTATCACGATGGATGCACGCCTGCAAAAAATGACGCAAGCGCAGTTTGACCGCGTGATCGACGTGAACCTGCGTGGCGTGTTCCAGTGCGCCCAAGCAGTGGCTGACATCATGGTGGCCCAAGGCTCAGGCGTAATTTTGAATGCATCGAGCGTGGTCGGCATTTATGGCAATTTTGGTCAAACCAACTACGCGGCCACCAAGTTCGGCGTGATCGGCTTCACCAAGACCTGGAGCCGCGAGCTGGGCCCCAAGGGCATCCGCGTAAACGCGGTGGCACCGGGCTTCATCGCCACCCCGATGGTTGCGGCCATGCCCGAGAAGGTGCTGAAGGCGCTGGAAGCCAAGGTGCCGCTGAACCGCTTGGGCAAGCCCGAGGAAATCGCCAGCATCTACGCCTTCCTGGCCAGCGACGAGGCCGGCTACATCAACGGCACGGTGATCGAAGCCTCCGGCGGCATGTCGCTGTAGGCCGGCAAACCTCACGCCGGTCGCTTGGCGCCAAGGCTGGCGGGCTTCCAGCGCTGGTCCGCGTGTATGCTTGCGCGGGATATGACGACCCGTTTACCCGCTCAAGTCACCCTGCGCGGCCTGGTGCCCGGCGACATGGGCTGGGTGGTGCAGCAGCATGGCGAAATCTATGCGCGGGAATACGGCTGGAACAGCGAGTTCGAAGCGCTGGTTGCCGACATTTCAGCCAAGGTCCTGCGCCGCTTCGACCCCGAATGGGAAAAAGCCTGGATCGCCGAAATCAACGGTGAGCGCGTCGGCTCGGTCTTCGTGGTGCGCAAGTCGAAGACCGTGGCCCAGTTGCGCATGTTGATCCTCACCCCGGCCGCACGCGGCCTGGGCCTGGGCGCACGGCTGACCGACGAATGCCTGGCCTTTGCGCGGGGCAAGGGCTACCGCAAGATGGTGCTCTGGACCAACGCCAACCTCAGCGCCGCGCGTGACATCTACGCCCGCCGCGGCTTCCGTCTGGTG
>CALMOI010000390.1 GCA_937871735.1 uncultured Comamonadaceae bacterium | reverse complement strand
TCAAGAACAAGATCATGTACGGCAAGAAGGTCAAGGGCATTGAGCGCAGCACCTTTTTGATCGGCGCAGACGGCTTGCTGCTGGAAGAATGGCGCGGCCTGAAGGTTCCCGGTCACGTTGAAGATGTGCTCAAAGCCGTCAAGACCCTGAAAAATCTGGCCTGAACCTCTGGTTTCCCCAGCAGACCAGCCCGGCAAGGCTCATGCATAATGAACTCATGCCGTTGAAGACTGCACCAGCGCCCACCCATCAAGCCGCCTCGGCCTCCAAGGCGGCTTTTTATTTGCGCGCAATTCACGTTCATGCACTGGGCACTGCCCACGCACCCTTTCATTTTGTGAGTCTGAACCTTCATGCCACTGCCACCAGCCCCCGCCAAGCGTGCCGCTTTGTTGTCGCCCGAAGCCTTTGATACCGCGCTACGGCCCGCTGCCAAACGCACCACTCGCAAATCCACCGCATCGCCCGCACCTGCTGACGCCATTGCCACAGCCGTCATCAAGGCCGATGCGCCTGTTGCGGCGGTCGTGGCTGTAGCGACACCCGCTGCTGTCGTCGTGCCTGAAGTCACAAGCACCGTGGCTGCTGCAATCGATGCCGCCCAATCCACACCCACGACCAAAGCCCCGCGCACACGCCGTCGCCGTGCCGCTGCGGAAGTCGTTGCTGAAGTGGCCGCGCCGGTGATCGAAGCCGAAGCCGTGGCAGAACCCGTCGAGCAGCCCGTCGTGGTGGCAGCGCCTGCGAAAAAAGTGCGGCCCAAAGGCCCGCCCAAGCTGTTCGTGCTGGACACCAACGTGCTGATGCACGACCCAATGAGCCTGTTCCGCTTCGAGGAACACGACATCTTCCTGCCCATGATCGTGCTGGAAGAGCTGGACGGCCACAAAAAGGGCATGACCGAAGTTGCCCGCAACGCACGCCAAGCCAGCCGCACGCTGGATGCGCTGGCAGGCGGCGCAGACATTGCCACCGGCCTCAGACTTGACAGCACCGGCCACCGCGAATGCACCGGCAAGCTGCTGTTTCAAACGCAGCCGCTGAACTACACCCTGCCCACCAGTCTGCCCCAAGGCAAGGCCGACAACCAAATTTTGGGTGTGGTCGAAGCCCTGCGCCAACTCCATGCGCCGCGCGAAGTGGTGCTGGTGTCCAAAGACATCAACATGCGCGTCAAAGCCCGCGCTTTGGGCTTGGCCGCTGAAGACTATCAAAACGACAAAGCGCTGGAAGACGGCGACCTGCTCTACGCCGGGGTATTGGCCCTGCCCGCCGACTTCTGGACGAAACACGGCAAAACCGTGGAAAGCTGGCAGCAAGGCGTGCACACCTATTACCGCGTCTCCGGCCCGGTGGTGCCCAGCTTGCTCATCAACCAGTTTGTCTACTTTGAAGCGCCGGGCGAACCCAGCCTGTACGCCCGTGTCACCGAAATTCGCGGCAAAACGGCGGTGCTGCGCACGCTCAAAGACTACAACCACCTGAAAAATGCTGTTTGGGGCGTGACTGCACGCAACCGCGAGCAAAACTTCGCCATCAACTTGCTGATGGATCCGGAAATCGACTTCGTCACCCTGACTGGCACGGCGGGCACTGGCAAAACCTTGCTGGCGCTGGCAGCGGGCTTGTCGCAAGTGCTGGACGAGCGCCGCTACACCGAAATCATCATGACCCG
>CALMOI010000389.1 GCA_937871735.1 uncultured Comamonadaceae bacterium | reverse complement strand
GGCAGCCTATTTTCCAGAGCAATTCGGGGTTGGTTGCCGTGGTCACATCAAAAGCATAAACCACGCGGCCACCACGGCGCATGGGCGCATACACATGAACACGGCCATTGCTTTGCAGCGCAGTGATAGGGCCGTCCATTCCATAATCTTTGGGTGCTGCACCGGGAATCAATGAACCGGCCATTTGAATGGGCGGCGAGTTTTGATACAGGCGCTGTATTTTTCCGTAAAACTCTGGCGGCATGAATGACCATAACTCCTGTCCCGCCGCGAATGTGGCCGTACCCGCCACCATCGATGCATTGCGGTTGCCATGAACGGCGCGCAACATGCCATCATTGCCGCCATAAAAAACCACCACTTGGGGCGATGTGTCGGTGCCGTAGTTCACTGCAACAGGGCGCGAGTGCAGCACATCACCATGCACCGAGGGGCGCATGGCCGTGCTGCCCATGTCCAGTTCATCAGGTTCATGGTTATTCAAACCACGCGCCCAATCCACCAATGCGGGAGTTAATACGCTGGTCACATCGCTATTGGATGTAGAGAAATTGGTTAACTCCGTGCAGTTGGCAAACACCGCAGCGCATGTTTTGACATTGCGACTTCCCGGCGTGGTTGCGCGCAAAACATAAGCCTGCCCGCCCTTTTCAATGATATTGCCATCAGGGAAATTGGAAGCTTTGAGTTGTGTTGCCGTCGCGTTGAAGCCCGTGAGTGCAGCGCAATCTCCCTTTAAATCATCGGCCCAATAGGTATCAACTGACGCGGGAGTCCAGTAACTGCGGGCGCAGCTTGTGATAAACCCTGTGCTTGGATTGATGGCATCAGCATTTGATGCATCCAATAAGGCCAATGAGCCAGAAGCCCTGCCCAGTTTGTATTGCTTTAAATTCCCATCCCACCTGGGATTGAGCCGACCATCAGGCCGAAACATGCCCATGAAAATCTGATTCAGGTAGACACCTTGGGTATTTGAACTCATGGGCAAACTGACTGAAGACCATGCGCTGTTAACGGATTGAGTTTGAAGAATAACAGTTCTGATTGCCGCACTCAATTCATCAGCATTGTTGACTGCAAAGTATTGACCGCCGCCAACCTCGGTTGAACCCAGCTTGGTCAGGTGCGCGGCATATTCGGTATTACAGGTCGAGCCTAATATGCCGATGCTGTCAACCTTAATGCCCTGGCCTTTCATGTAAAGCGCCCAATTTAATGCATAAGCGCCTTTTGATTCACTGGTTTCTAAAACCGCAGGACTGCCGCAACTGGTGCTGATGGTATCGGTGATGAGGGTTTTCTCTTTGGTACTTGCGGGTGGATTAGCCCACTGCGCTGCATTGGAGCTGCGCCCTTCTAATGGGCCACGCGGGCTGTTGGCATCATTGGTTTGATCACCCGGCTTGGAGTTATGGTGGTTGGCATTGCCGATCAATACGATATGACGCTCTGTACAACCCACCGAAGGTGCGATGGTGGAATAAGAGCGCCCAGAAATACCTGTATGGCCGGTGTAATAGGCCCAGGTTTCTTGCATGGCTGCGCCATTGGCATGGTTGTTACTTTGGAGGTTGTGAATCACGGCGCAGCTGCTGTCTTTGCTGCCATGAGTGGTCGTCCAGCAGCGGATCCATTCCAACATCCGCGTTTGATTGGCGCGGGTGAATGGTGTCAGTGGCATCAACAGGCAGCCTCCGGCTTCGCCCACGCAACTGGCAGTCAGCGTGTTGCTGCTGGGGTTGAACTGCTCCATGCCAGCGCCGTTAAAACCCATGATGCCGACACTGAACGTGGCGCTTGATGTCGCGGGCAAGGCGCTCAAGGCCGCATACAGCCCGCATTGCGCCAGCGCTGCGGCTTGGCCGTCTAACAAAGTGGCTGCCGTGCCTGTGCCATCGGTTTTCACCACGCCCGACGGGGTGATGCTGCACCGCTGGGAGCTGGCGCTGGCAGAAAAATTCGCCGACGTGTCGAGCACGAACATCAACTGCGGCGCGTCGGTGCCGGTGGTCGAACCTGCGCCAGCGTAGATGTCAATGTCTTCGGCTTGCGCCGAACCGGCCAGTAACAACAGCACCAGCAAGCCGCGCTTGAGATAGCTCCAAATCATGGTTTCACTTCCCTGCAAATGAAGGTGTAGGTCTCAAGGGCAGACTGCCGACTTTTGCGCGTCTGACAGCAACACGCGCACGCCTTGGCGCACCCGCACGGTGGCACCCGTGGTCGCATCCGTCACCTTGGCATCCACATCCCAATCGACGCTCCAAGTCGTGCCCGAGACGGCGGCGTGCAACTCGCTGTCGCTGGGCGGCGCGCCGGCATAACTCACGGCACGCAAACAAACCGGCACGGCCATGCTGACCACGTAATCGGTCACGCCGTCTTGGTTGATGTCGATGTTGTAGGCGCTGGCGCTCAGCGTGGTGCTGGCAAATGCGGTGCTGATGAATTGCTCGGTGGCGCGATGGGCGGCGGCCAACGCTTCGTCATGCACTTGCATGTTGCGCACGGACTTCGCATTGGACGTACTGGCGCTGAATGCGGCCACCACCACCACGGTCATCAGCACCATCATGATCAAGCCGATGATGAGCGTCACGCCGCGCTGGCGGCCTCTGCGCACTCGGCGCATCAGGGTGTCTCCCGGCGCGAGGCCACGTTCATCAAGCGCATGGTTTGTGAAAACAGATGGCGCTTGTAGCCGTCATTGAACGGCCCCAGCGTGGTGCTGCCCATGTGATAGGTTTTGGTGTCGCGGTAGCCCGCAGAGGTGGCGCTGTCAGAGCTGCGCACCAGCACATAAATTTTGACGGCCACCACATTCATCAACTGGGCGGCGGTGCAGGGCGTGGCGGTGGTGCAGCGCACATAAGCGCCGTCGGGCACGCCATCGCCTCGGTTGGTGGGCGTGGTTTTCGCGGCATCGGCCCACACAATGGCGCTGCTGTAGTCCACGTCAGCGCCTGATCGGCTTTGGCTGTCGATGCCGTACTCCACGCGAAAGCCTTCCACGCCTTCAATCACCGATTCGGCGGCTTTGTGTTGCAGCGTGCCACCCGAGAGGTCAAAGTCCGAACGCATCAAGGTGGGAATGCCGTCGCCCACGGTCACTGCGTAGTTGCGCACGTAGTACAACGTGGAGACAAAGCGCCGGGCCTCTTCCGCCGTGGTGCAATTGCGCTTGAGTCCCGGAAAGGTGGCGGTGCCCATCACCGTAGAAGTCGCCGCCGCCAAGGTGAACGCAGCGGCGCTGCCGCAGCGGTTGGTCTGGAAATAGAGCTTGCCGACGGCCAAATCTTGGCATTCCGGCGAGTCAGGATCGCCGGGCACGCAAGTGTCCGCATGGCGCACCACCAGCACATCGGTGCTGGCCTTGGGGTTGGTGACGATGTTGGCGCACACCGGCAAAGTCGGCGATGGCACGGTGGCCGCAATGTCATAGCCGTGCACCGCGATGCCCACCATGTTGATGTGATCTTGCGCCGTCCAAGTTGCAAACGGCTTGCACGGGTCGGGCACGGCGGCAGGCACATCAGCAGGCACGCCAGCCCCCGACAAATCATCAAATGCGGGGATGTGGCCCGCCCAAAATCCCGCATGAGAAACATCCGCGCCCAAGAGCTGCAAAGAAAACCGTCCGTTTTCCACAATGGCGCTGGACTTGTTCATCTCTTGGTTGCTGCGGTTGACGTTGATGAGCAGCGTGATCAACGCCAGCACCATGAAAACGCCAATCAGCATGGCGATCATCAGCTCCACCAAGGTGAAACCAGACTGGCGCAAGCGGCGTGAGAAAAGCGTCGTCATAGGCGTCAATCAGCGGCTCAAGGCGATAAATCGGCGAGCCGCACCAAGGTCGTGACCGCGCGCCGACAGCGGTCGTCGGCGCAGTCTGAGCCGATACTGCCGTTGTAGCTGCCCGCGCCACACGCCACACCTGCGGGCGGTGGCGATAGCGCGATCTGGCCTTGCCAAGCGACGGTCACCAAGTAGTCGCCGTTGACGTTTTCAATGCAGCCTCGGCCATTGACCAATCCACCCGTCGTGGCCGTCACGCCGCCAACCACGACGGTTTCGGCAGCACCTTGCAAGGCGTTGCACCACTCGGCCAAATCCAGCTGCGCCACGGTGGCCGTGCCCGTCGGGCAGCTTGCACCCGCGCCCAAGGGACTGCTGACCGCCACCAGATACGCACTGGCATGACTGCGATTGGTGGAGATGCGGCTCACCATGTCAGACAAAAGCAGCAAGGCTTGGCTGCGTTGATATGCATCCAATTCAGTGCGCTGGAGGTGGACTTGCGCCCCGGCCAAACCCAGCAAGCCGATGGACACGATGACCAAAGTGACCAGCACCTCGATCAGCAGCACGCCGCGTTGTCGCCGATTTGCCGCAGCACGGGACGGGGCTACCATCTGTCAGTCGGAGCCTTCACCCCTTCGCTGCTGAGCGTCAAGGTGCCATCGCTGGCTTGGGAGTTGATCGGCGTCATGGTGATCAAAAACGTGGGCGGGGCTGTCGCACTGGCTGTCAGCGCGATGCTGTAGGTGTAGTACGGGCTCACTGAAGTCGGCAGGTTGTAGCCACTGCTTTGCAGTGTCGTGGCGCTGGCGTAGGAGCGATCAGCCATCAAAAATTGATGCTCACGGCTGGCGATGTCCATTGCCGCAGCTTGCGCGCCAACCCGGCGGCCTTTGAGCACATGCTGGCTGTAGGCCGGATAGGCCAGCGCACTCAAAACGCCAACGATGGCCATGACGACCACCAACTCCACCAGCGTCAAACCTTGTTGATTGAGATGCACCGCAGAAATCTCCATGACACGAAACCCATCAGGGTGCTGCAACAATGCTAGTTGCCGCCCGGATTGCGCCCGTCTAGGGACAGACCGACGGCATGAATCAACGGAATCAACGGTAATCTCTGCATGTCCCCTCACATGGAAATGGCGCTGGCCTGCGCCCACGCCGCCACCGGCCTGTCTGAACCCAACCCGCGCGTGGGCTGTGTGCTGACCGACGCACACGGCCACGTCATCGGCCAAGGCCACACCCAGCAAGCCGGTGGCCCGCACGCCGAAGTCATGGCCTTGCGCGACGCGGCAGCACGCGGACTGCCCACCGCCGGAGCCACCGCCTACGTCACGCTAGAGCCCTGTTCGCACCACGGGCGCACCGGGCCGTGCTGCGATGCGCTGATTGCTGCGGGCATACGCCGCGTGGTGGCCGCTTGCACCGATCCCAATCCGCTGGTCGCCGGTCAAGGGCTGGCGCGCTTGCAAGCCGCTGGTGTCGAAGTGGAAGTCGGCGCGGGCGGTGCTGAAAGCCAGGCGCTGAACATCGGTTTCTTCAGCCGCATGGTGCGCGGCACGCCGTGGGTGCGCATGAAGATGGCCGCCAGCATGGACGGTGTCACCGCCCTGCACAACGGTGCCAGCCAGTGGATCACCAGCCCCGAAGCTCGCGCCGACGGCCACGCCTGGCGCAAACGCGCCGGGGCGGTGCTGACCGGCATCGGCACCGTGCTGGCCGACAACCCGCGTCTGGATGTGCGGCTGGTCGCCACGCCGCGCCAACCCGATCTGGTGATTGTGGACAGCCAGCTCGAAACCCCGCTGAATGGCGCGCTGTGGGACGTGCCGCGCCGGGTTTGGATTTACGGCGCAGCCGATCACCCCGAGCGCCGCGCCGCCTTGCAAGCGCGTGGGGCGGAGGTCACGCTGCTGCCCAACCCGCACGGCAAAGTCGATTTAGCCGCCGTGATGCGCGACCTAGGCCAGCGCGGCATCAACGAGCTGCATGTGGAAGCGGGCTACAAACTCAACGGCTCGCTGCTGCGTGAAGGGCTGGTGGACGAAGTGCTGCTGTACCTCGCGCCCAAGCTGCTCGGGCCAGGATTGGGTTTGGCGAATCTGCCCGAATTGACCGCGCTGGCGCAAGGCGTGACGCTGCAATGGCAAGACGCCACCCGCATCGACCCCGACCTGCGACTGCTGGCGCGGCTGCCCCAGCGGGTGAGCTGGGCCGCCTGATTTACCGCTCAGTTGCCTTGGTACAAGGGCAAGACACCCAATCCCTGCGAAAATGGCCGGATGTTTACTGGAATCATCACCGGAGTGGGGCGCATCGTCGCCGTCCGTGAGCTGGGTAGCTCTC
>CALMOI010000388.1 GCA_937871735.1 uncultured Comamonadaceae bacterium | reverse complement strand
TCAGCCTCGGCCAAAGCTTTGTTGCGACGAGCAATCAAGTCTTTGGCGCGAGCAGCTTCTTCTTCAGCGCGCAGCTTGGAATCGGCGATGGCTTTGGCACGAGCTTCGTCGCGGGCTTTGTCAGCCGCGATGGCAGCGCTGTCTTTGGCGGCAGGTGCGGGAGCGGGAACAGCTGCGACAGCAGGAGGCGCAATGATTTTGCCAATAGTAGGCGCTGCGGCAACAGGTTTTTTCTGTGCCGCAGCCAAGGCGGCAGCAGCTTCAGCCGCAGCTTTGGCGCGTGCGGCAGCTTCAGCCTTGGCGGCTTCTTCACGTTCGCGTGCTTCTTGGGCCTCACGCTGGCGGCGTTTTTCAGCCAATTCTTCCTCCTGACGGCGAATCAGCTCTGCCTGCTCGCGGGCTTCTTCTTCCCGACGGGCCAATTCAGCCTCTTGAGCGGCTTGGGCAGCCGCAGCCATTTGATCTTCATCCGAGTTCGCAGCATCAGCCTGAGCGGGCATGCCGTCATCGCGCTTGATGAAGGTACGCTTTTTGCGCACTTCGACCGGGATGGTACGGGCTTTACCCGACGCATCAGCTTGGTGAATCTCGCTGGTGGACTTCTTCATCAGCGTGATTTTTTGACGGTCAGTGCTGACCGTGCCGTGGCTGGCCTTGAGGTAGCTCAACAACTTTTGTTTATCACCCTCAGTGAGGGGATCAGAGGCGGCCCGCTTGGGCACGCCTGCGGCCTTGAGCTGCTCGAGCAGCGTGTCGGATGGCTTTTTGAGTTCGCGGGCAAACTCAGCTACGGTGGTACTGGACATATTTGGTTCTTGCCTCCATGACCACTTACGCTTGCCCCGCGAACCAATGTTCGCGTGCTGTCATGATCAATGCTGTGGCTTCGTCCGCAGACTGGCCGGTGATTTCGGTGAGCTCATCGACGGCGAGGTCGGCCAAATCGTCACGAGTGTGGACACCGCTGCCCTCCAACTTAGCGATCAGCTCAGGGGTCAAGCCGTTGATGTCGCGAAGGTCTTGCGACACTTCTTCTTCGCCCTCTTCACGGGCGATTTCCATGGTCAGCAGCACGTCTTTGGCACGCGCACGCAGTTCGTTGACGGTGTCGGCATCGAAGCTTTCGATTTCCAGCATTTCTTGCAGCGGCACATAAGCCACTTCTTCCAAGCTGGTGAAACCTTCGGCGAACAAGATGTCGGCAATTTCTTGATCGACATCGAGCTTTTCCATGAACAGCTTGCGAATCGAATCCGATTCTTCAGCGTGTTTTTGGGCCGATTCGGCGGCGTCCATGATGTTGATTTTCCAACCCGTGAGGTCAGAAGCCAGGCGTACGTTTTGACCACCACGGCCAATCGCAATCGCCAAGTTTTCTTCATCCACCACCACGTCCATGGCGTGACGCTCTTCGTCCACCATGATGGAAGTGACGTTGGCCGGGGCCAAAGCGCCAATCACGAATTGCGCCGGGTCTTCAGACCACAACACGATGTCCACGCGCTCGCCAGCCAACTCATTGGTGACAGCATTGACACGGGTACCGCGCACGCCGACGCAAGTGCCGATGGGATCGACGCGCTTGTCATGCGACAGCACGGCAATCTTGGCACGCGAACCAGGGTCACGGGCGCAAGTTTTGATCTCCAGCAGCCCCTGCTCGATTTCAGGCACTTCTTGGCGGAACAGCTCAATCATGAATTCCGGAGCCGAACGCGACAAGATGATGGGCGCGCCACGCAGCGTCAAATCCACCGCCATGATCATGGCTCGCACGCGGTCGCCGTTGCGCAGGTTCTCCTTGGGAATCATTTCGCTGCGGCGCAGACGGCCTTCGACGCGCCCGCTTTCAACGATGATGTCGCCCTTGTCCATGCGCTTGACGGTACCGACAAAAATCTTGTCGCCACGGCTCATGAAGTCGTTGAGCAGCATTTCGCGCTCGGCGTCACGGATTTTTTGCAGGATGACTTGCTTGGCCGCCATCGCGCCAATGCGGCCAATCGGCACGGATTCCACCGATTCTTCGATGTATTCATCGACTTCGATATCGGGGATTTGCTCTTTGGCTTCAAACAGCAAGATTTCTTGATCGGGCTGCTGCAAACCGGCCTCATCCGGCACCACATGCCAGCGGCGGAAAGTTTCGTAGCTGCCGTTGTCACGATTGATCGCTACGCGGATATCCACCTCGCTTTTGTACAGCTTCTTGGTGGCCTGCGCCAGCGCGGACTCCACCGCACCAAAGACCACATCACGCTCGACGTTTTTCTCGCGCGAGATGGCTTCCACCAACATCAACATTTCGCGATTCATGCCACGACTCTCCTGTCCAAATCAATCATTCAATCCGCCAAGCGGCACATCTTTGGGCCGACGACCCTTGAAGTCCACCACAGGGGCCAGACGCGCTTCACGCACTTCGTCCAGCGTAAATCCCAAGGCTTGCAGCGGTGCGGGGACTCGTTTTTTACTGACACGCTGACCCGGCTTGGGCTCAGGCTCGTCACTCCAGACGATCTGCCAAGTAACCGAGCCATTCGTGTCCACTCGCTCTAGCGAGCCGCGAAATTTTTTGCGATTGGCATTGATCGTGCCACCACTGGCAGCACCCAATTCCTTGCCAATGGGAGCTTTCAAGGTGATGTCCACCAAGTAGCCCACAAAACGCAATAAATCTTGCTCATTGCGCAAAGGTCGGTCAATGCCAGGGGAAGACACTTCCAAGCGCGTGTATTCAACCGCATCCACTTCAAGAGCAAACTGCAATTGGCGCGTGACCTTTTCGCAGTCTTCTACGGTGATATAGGGCTCTTCGACCGCCAGGGGATCCCAAGGCAGGTCGATGGTGATACGCAGCAAGCCCCCCGCAGAGCGCTCGATCTCCACCAGGTCGTAACCCAGGCCGGTAACGGTCTGTTCAACTGTTTGCTGTAACGCCACTTGTCCTGCTGCAATCCAAAAATAAGGGGTTCTAAAACGAATCGACCAAAAAAAACGGGCGGTAAGCACCCGCCCGTTTGGTCGTGAATGCGGATTATAGCCCGAAATACCCAACGCTTCAAGCACTCAACAATGCAAACGGCCCCCAAGGGGGCCGCTTAAACCAGTGCGCAAGGCACTGGCGAGGGCTGAATGCATCAGGCCTTCTTGGACACTGCGGCAGCAGCGCTGACCACTTGGTCAGTCACAGCGGTGAAGTTGGTTTCAGCCAATTCCACAGCTTGCTTAGCGGCAGTTTGTGCCGATTCAATGGCGTTTTGGCTGGCAGCCACGGCGCTCTTGAACATGGCGACAGCGCTGTCGGTGCCAGCGGGTGCATTCTTCACGGCGTTGTCCACCACGGTGCTCACGGTCTTTTGCACTTCAGCGGCCTTGCCTTCGATAGCTTTGGCGAGTTCAGCGCCGGTGCTGCTGGCGATGCTGTACAAATCACGGCCATAGGCGACAGACTTTTCCACAGCAGGCTGCACGGCGGCGGCTTGCAAAGCCAACAGTTCTTGGGGGTTCTTCACGCCCAGTGCGGCTTGCACTTGGGTGAAGCTTTCGGTCAAAGCAGCCTTGGAAGTAGCCAAGTTCAGTTCAACCAGTTTTTCAAAGCTGCCAAAGGCTTGGCTGCTCAAGGAGGCCAAGGCTTCCACATTGGCTTTGTTAGCGGCAGCGAATTGTTCGGGGGTATAGGTCATGTCAAGCTCCACAAGTTGAAAGCGCCAGCATTGCATCAACCGTCTCCGGTTAGTTTATGTTGCAGTGCAGCATGGAATCAATTATAGGCTTGCGCACTCGTTTGACGTGACGCTTTTGTTGCACAGCAGCAAATTAGACGACCCACCCTAGCCCA
>CALMOI010000387.1 GCA_937871735.1 uncultured Comamonadaceae bacterium | reverse complement strand
CGCTGTGGCTCAAGTCCACCGACTACGGTGACGACAAAGACCGCGTGATGCGCAAAGGCGACGGCACTTACACCTACTTTGTGCCGGACGTGGCTTACCACATCACCAAGTGGGAGCGCGGCTTTAGCAAGGTGGTCAACATCCAGGGCACCGACCACCACGGCACCATTGCCCGCGTGCGCGCAGGGTTGCAAGCGGCAGGCGTGGGCATCCCCGAGGGCTACCCGGACTACGTGCTGCACACCATGGTGCGCGTGGTGCGCGGCGGCCAAGAGGTCAAGATCAGCAAGCGCGCAGGCAGCTATGTCACGCTGCGCGATTTGATCGAATGGACGAGCAAAGATGCCGTGCGCTTCTTCTTGTTGTCGCGTAAACCCGACACTGAATACACTTTTGATGTGGATTTGGCCGTCGCGAAAAACAACGACAACCCGGTGTATTACGTGCAGTACGCGCATGCCCGGATTTGCTCGGTGCTGCGTGCTTGGGGCGGCGATGAGGCAGCGTTGAAGCAGGTCGATTTGGCCGCACTCGACACGCCCGCCGCGCAAAACTTAATGCTGCAATTGGCCAAATACCCCGAAATGCTCACCGCAGCCGCGCACGACTTTGCGCCGCACGATGTGACGTTCTATTTGCGTGATTTGGCTTCGACATATCACAGCTACTACGATGCCGAACGCATCTTGGTCGACGATGAAGCCGTCAAATTAGCCCGACTGGCCTTGATTGCTGCAACTGCACAGGTGTTGCACAATGGGTTGTTGGTGTTGGGTGTGTCCGCACCGTCCAAAATGTGAGAAATCAAGATGGCAGAGCAACGCAGTAGTAGCAGTGGCAGCAGCAACGGCAAAAAGCAACGCGGCGGTACCTTTTTGAGCTTCGTTGGCGGCGTGGTGGTGGGTTTGGGTGTCGCGCTGGCCGTGGCCATGTACGTGAGCAAAGTGCCCATCCCGTTCTTGAACAAGAACCAGCCGCGCAACGCCGAGCAAGATGCCGCTGAGGTGCGCAAGAACAAGGATTGGGATCCTAACGCCGCTCTGTACGGCAAGACGCCAGCGCCGCGCCCTGCTGCAACAACTGCTCCTGCTGTGGCAACTGCGCCTGCACCAGAGCCTGCATTGCCCACCACGCCGCCGCCGCCTTTGGATGATGGTGCTGCGCCCGACGCCGCTCCTGCGCGCCCTGCACGTGCAGCAGCAGCGACACGTGCGGCGGCTGTACCTGCGCCCGCACCGGCAACTGCGGTTGAGCGGGCAGTGCCTGTGGCTGCGCGACCTGCGCCAGTTGCTGCGGCCCGATCTACTCCCGTGGAGCCTGCCTCTAATGACCCGCTAGGCGACTTGGCTGCGAAGCGTGCGCAGTCCCGCACGGTGGCTCCCGTGGCTACAGCGGCGGCTGCCACCACGGCTGACCCTTACAACTACTTGGTGCAAGCGGGTGCCTACAACTCGATGAGCGATGCGGAGGCACAACGCGCCAGACTGTCCATCCTCGGCATTGAGTCCAAGATCACCGAGCGCGATCAATCAGGACGCACCATTTACCGGGTGCGCGTGGGGCCGTTTGACAGCAAAGATGCTGCCGATCGCGTCAAGGAGCGCCTCGACAGCAGCGGTAATGTGGCAACTTTGTTGCGCGTGCAGCGCTGATCGTGCGTGCTGCGAGTTGGAACTTCTAACCATGCTGGTGGCTCCATAAGCCCAACTGGAGAGCAATCGAATGAAACGTCGTGAATTTTCTGCCGCTGCGGCGGCTGTCGCTTTACCCGCGCTGTGGGGTGCCAATGTGAGCTACGCGCAAGGCGCGCAGCCCAAAGAAGGCAAAGACTATCTGGTGTTAGACAAGCGCATGAACACCGATGTGGGGCCGGGCAAGATTGAACTGATCGAGTTCTTTTGGTACAGCTGCCCGCATTGCAACGCCTTTGAACCCACGTTCGACGCTTGGGCCAAGGCCGTGCCCAAAGATGTGGTCGTCAAGCGCGTGCCTGTCGCATTCCAAGACAGTTTCGTGCCGCAACAGCGCCTGTTCTATGCGCTGGAAGCCTTGGGCAGGCTCGATGACATGCACCGCAAAGTCTTCGCTGCTGTACACGTGGAGCACCAACCGCTGAACAAAGACGATGCCATCATCGCTTGGGCTGAAAAGCAAGGGCTGGACAAAGCCAAGTTCACCGAGGCTTATCGCTCTTTCGGCGTGGGCAGCAAGCTCAAGCGCGCTGCGCAGTTGCAAGAAGCGTTCAAGGTGGAAGG
>CALMOI010000386.1 GCA_937871735.1 uncultured Comamonadaceae bacterium | reverse complement strand
GCTCCAGCGCGCCTTGCACCGTGCCGTCTTCGCCGAAGCGGCCATGCAGCGCGATAAAGCAGCGGGTGAATTGATCTGTGTGCAGATCGCCCAAGTCGCGCTCTGCGGGGTCAAACGGGTGTGCGTCAACGCCGCGTGCGCGCAGCGCGGCCAGCACGCCGTTGCCCGACATCAGCGACACCTCGCGTTCGGCGGAACGCCCGCCCATCAGCACCGCCACTTTGCCCATGTTTGCGTTCATGTTTGCACCGTCCAAGTTCATTTCTGCCGATTCCATCTGTTCACAGCACTTGCTGTAATTCAACCACTTTGCCTGGCACCGCGCCAATCGAGCCCGCGCCCATGCACAGCACCACATCGCCCGCGCGCGCCAAGTCCACGATGGCCTGCGGCAGCGCCGTGATGGCATCGACAAACACCGGCTCAACCTTGCCCGCCACGCGCAGCGCACGCGCCAAGCTGCGGCCATCGGCGGCCACCACGGGAGCTTCGCCAGCGGCGTAAACCTCGGTGAGCAGCACCGCATCGGCACGGCTGATGACGTTCACAAAGTCTTCAAAGCAATCGCGGGTGCGGCTGTAGCGGTGCGGCTGGAAAGCCAGCACCAAGCGCCGCCCGGGGAAAGCACCGCGTGCAGCAGCCAGCGTGGCGGCCATTTCAACCGGGTGATGGCCGTAGTCGTCAACCACGGTGAACAGGCCGCCGCCTTGCGCGGGCACATCACCGTAACGCTGAAAGCGCCGCCCCACGCCTTTGAACTGGGCCAGTGCGCGCAGCAGCGCCTCGTCGGGCACGTTCAATTCGACCGCCACGGCAATGGCGGAAAGCGCGTTCAGCACGTTGTGCTCACCCGGCAAGTTCAGCACCACTTGCAGATCGGGCAAGGTCACGCCGTTGCGCCGCTGCACGGTGAAGTGCATCTGGCCGTTGACGGCGCGCACGTCCAGCGCACGAACTTGGGCATCGGGCGAGAAGCCGTAGCTGGTCACCGGGCAGGTGACTTGCGGGATGATGGAACGCACCGCCGCATCGTCAACGCACAAAATGGCCGCGCCGTAGAACGGCATCCGGTGCAAAAAGTCCACGAAAGCCGACTTCAGGCGGTTGAAGTCATGACCATAGGTTTCCATGTGGTCGGCGTCGATGTTGGTCACCACCGCCATCACTGGCAGCAGATTCAAAAACGACGCATCGGACTCATCAGCCTCGACCACGATGTGCTCGCCGCTGCCCAAACGGGCGTTGGCCCCGGCGCTGTTCAAGCGACCGCCAATCACGAAGGTCGGGTCCAGACCGGCTTCGGCCAGCACGCTGGCGACCAAGCTGGTGGTGGTGGTTTTGCCGTGTGTGCCCGCAATGGCAATGCCTTGCTTGAGGCGCATCAGTTCGGCCAGCATCAGCGCGCGCGGCACCACGGGAATGTGCTTTTCACGGGCGATCAGCACTTCGGGGTTGTCAGACTGCACGGCGGTGGAGGTGACCACGGCATCGGCCCCGGCCACGTTGCTGGCGGCGTGGCCCACATAAGTGGTGATGCCCAAGCTGCCCAAACGGCGCAGCGTGGCGCTGTCGGCCAAATCCGAGCCCGACACGATGTAGCCCAAGTTGAACAAGACTTCTGCAATGCCGCTCATGCCCGAGCCGCCAATGCCGACGAAGTGAATGTGTTTGACCGCGTGTTTCATGAAGTCAGCGCCTCGCAGGCGGCCACCACATCGGCGGTGGCGTGGAGTTTTTGCATGGATTTGGCGTGTTGCGCGCGCTCTAGCAGCGCAGCACGCGAGGTGTTTTGAAGCATATGGGCCAATTTTTCGGGGGTCAATTCGCGCTGCTGTATCAACCAACCGCCGCCCTGATCGACCAAAAAACGCGCATTGGCGGTTTGGTGGTCGTCCACGGCGAACGGGAAGGGCACGAACAGCGCTGCCGCGCCAACGGCGGCAATTTCGGTCACGGTGCTGGCACCAGCGCGGCAGACAATCAAGTCAGCCTCGGCGTAAGCCTGCGCGGTGTCATCAATAAAGGGGGTGAGGTCGGCGTCGATGCCTGCGGCAGCGTAGTTGGCCCGCAGCGCGTCGATCTGCTTGGCTCCGCTTTGATGGCGCACTTGCGGGCGCAGCTCAGGCGGCAACAGCGCCAGCGCTTGCGGCACGATGTCGTTCAGCGCCTTGGCCCCCAAGCTGCCACCCACCACCAGCAATTTGAGCGGGCCGCTGCGCCCCGCAAAGCGCTGCGCCGGGTCGGGCTGGGTGGTGAAAGCCACGCGCAGCGGGTTGCCTACCCACGCGCCCTGCCCCAGCGCGCCGGGGAAAGCGGTAAAGACGCGGCTGGCGATGCGTGCCAACACCTTGTTCGCCAGCCCCGCCACCGAGTTTTGCTCGTGCAGCACCAGCGGCTTGCCCAGCACGCGGCCCATCAAGCCACCGGGAAAGGTGATGTAGCCGCCCAGGCCGACCAGCACATCGGGCTGCACCCGGCGTACCACTTGCAGACTTTGCCAAAAC
>CALMOI010000385.1 GCA_937871735.1 uncultured Comamonadaceae bacterium | reverse complement strand
AAAAGTGCAGCGCGATGTCGAAGCCGCTTTTGCCGAAACAGGCATGGCGGTGCGCACCACAGGCCGCGAGAAATCGCTGTTTTCCATTTACCAAAAGATGGCGCAAAAGCACTTGAGTTTTGCGCAAGTCACCGACATTTACGGCCTGCGCGTCATCGTGCCCAGCACCACCGACTGCTACACCGGCTTGGGGCTGCTGCACCAGCTCTACAAGCCCGTGCCCGGCAAGTTCAAAGACTACATCGCTATTCCGAAGCTCAATGGCTACCAGTCGCTGCACACCACACTGGTCGGACCGTCAAACATGAATGTGGAATTTCAGCTGCGCACCGAGGCCATGCACGTGGTGGCGGAATCCGGCGTGGCGGCGCACTGGCTGTACAAGGCCACTGACCCGAACAGTCCGACGGCCCACCGACTCAGCGCCAAGTGGATGCAATCGCTGCTTGATATCCAAGATGAAACCCGTGATGCGACCGAGTTTTGGGATCACGTCAAGGTGGACTTGTTTCCCGATGCGGTGTACGTCTTCACGCCCAAGGGACAAATCATGGCGTTGCCGCGTGGAGCCACGGTGATTGATTTCGCCTACGCCATTCACAGCAAGGTGGGCAACCAAGCCGCCACCGCCAAAATCAACCACGAATCGGTGCCGCTGCGCACCGAACTGCGCAGCGGTGATGTGGTCGAGGTGGCCACCGACCCAGAAATCACGCCCAACCCCGCATGGCTGGGCTTTGCCCGCACCGGACGCGCGCGCTCCAAGATTCGCCATTACCTGAAAACGCTGGCGCAAACCGAATCCATGTCGCTGGGCGAGAAGCTGCTCACCCAATCCTTGCGCGCCGAAGGCATGGAAAAGTTGCCGGAAGAAAACCCCGCCAACCAGTACATCTGGGACAAACTGCTGCGCTTCACCGGCAACCGCAGCCGGACTGATTTGCTGACAGACATTGGATTAGGCAAACTCATTGCCACCATCGTCGCCAAGCGCCTGACCAGCCTCATGACCGAACACGGCGAAAAACCCGATGCGCTCCTGATGACGCGCGAACGCTTCACCGCGCACGAAAGCATTTCGCAAGGCGCAGTGGCGCTGGACGGCACCGAGAACGCTTCCGTGCAATACGGCCAATGCTGCCGCCCAGTACCCGGCGACCCCATCGTGGGTTATTTGGGCCGAGGCGAAGGGCTGGTCGTTCACCACCAAGATTGCGGCGTGGTCAAGCGGCTGCTGCACAAAGATGCTGAACGATTTTTACGTGTGGAATGGGCTGACGAGCCAGTGCGCATGTTTGAGACTGGCGTGCTGATCACCGTTTCCAATCACAAAGGCGTGCTGGCCAAGGTGGCCGCTGCGGTGTCGTCCACTGATGCCGACATCGTCCACATCGACATGGACGAAGAAACTACTAAGCACGACTCGCCTGACCTGCGCTTTTTGATCAGCGTGCACGACTTGGCCCACTTGGACAATGTGCTGCGCATTCTCAAGCGCACGCCGTCGGTGCTGCAAGTCAGTCGGATTCGATCAGTTGCCTGATGGCGGACGGCTCACGCAGCGGGCGGCGACAGGGCTGCGGGGTAATGCACCTCTAGCACCTCGATTTCGCGCACACCACCCGGCGTGGGCAGCTTGAGCACATCACCCACCCGCGATTTGAGCAAGATGCGGGCAATCGGTGCCACCCAGCTGACTTGGCCGTGCGCGGTGTCGGCCTCGTCGATGCCCATGATAGTGATGGTGCGCTCGTCACCCAAGTCATCAACGTAAGTCACCGTGGCACCGAAAAATACCTGATCGTTGCCGTGATGCAGCGCCGGGTCGGCCACTTCAGCCAGCTCTAGCCGCTTGGTCAAAAAGCGGATGCGGCGGTCAATCTCGCGCAAGCGCTTTTTGCCGTAGATGTAGTCGCCGTTTTCCGAGCGGTCGCCGTTGCTGGCCGCCCAATGCACGATGTCTACGACTTTGGGCCGCTCGGTGTCGATCAAGTCGAGCAATTCGGCACGCAAACGCGCATAGCCTGCCGGTGTCATGTAGTTGCGCGTGCCGGGCGGCAGCGAGGGCAAACCCACTTCGTCATCGTCGTCGGCATCGGTTTCGCGGGTGAACGCTTTGCTCATGGCGGAGTTTCGATCTGCAATCAGGAAATTTTTCTAGGCGAATCTCAGATCATCATGCATGATTGAGGCGCCCAAAACGCAAAAGTCCTAGAACTTTTTAGTTCTAGGACTATCGTTTGGTGCGGCTGGCAGGAATCGAACCCACGACCCCTTGGTTCGTAGCCAAGTACTC